>JAKONL010000286.1 GCA_022701965.1 Burkholderiaceae bacterium
GCTCGCGGAAGACGCCGGCGCCCTGCCCGCATCCGCGGCCACCGATTTCGCGCCCTGGCGTCGGCGCTACGTGGCCCGCCAGCAGGCGATGGAGAACGCCATCGGACCGCTGCGCGCCCGGTTGCGCTCGGCGCTCGCGGGCCGCTCGGCGGCGATGGCGAAGCTCGCGGCGGTCGATGTCGTGATGGCGCAGGCGCTCGGCGCGCACGAACAGCGCCTGCTCGCCACCGTGCCGACGCTGCTGGAGAGGCGCTTCGAGCGCCTGCGCCGCGCCGAGGTCGACCAGAGCGACTCGCCCGACGCATGGCGCGCCGCCTTCGCCCGGGACGTCCGGAGCGTGCTGCTCGCCGAACTCGACCTCCGGATGCAGCCGATCGACGGCCTGCTCGAGGCCCTCCACCAGCGCTGACCATCGCCATGAACAGAACCCTCCACTACATCGCCTTCTTCCTCGGCCTGGCCGCGATCGCCTGGGTCGGCGTCGGCTACGCGGGCATCAACGCCCTCGCCTTCGCGATCACGCTGGCGATCGGCGGCTTCTACCTGATGGGGGCGATCGAGCTCCACCGCTTCGACCGCGCCACGGCGACGCTCTCTGACGCGGTCGACAGCCTGCAGGCGACGCCGGCGACGCTCGGCGAATGGCTGGGTCCGGTGCATCCGTCGCTGCAGAACGCCGTGCGCCTGCGCGTCGAGGGCGAGCGCGTCGGCCTGCCCGGCCCGGCGATGACGCCGTACCTGGCGGGACTGCTGGTGCTGCTGGGCATGCTCGGCACCTTCCTGGGCATGGTGGTCACGCTGAACGGCACCGGCATCGCGCTGGAGAGCGCCTCGGACGTGCTGGCGATCCGCTCGTCGCTGGCCGCGCCGGTCCGGGGGCTGGGGCTGGCCTTCGGCACCTCGCTGGCCGGCGTGGCGGCGTCGGCGATGCTGGGGCTGGTGTCCGCGCTGTGCCGCCGCGACCGGCTGCAGACCGCGCAGCGGCTGGACATGCGCATCGCCACCACGCTGCGGCCGTTCTCGCTCGCGCACCGCCGCGACGAATCCTTCCGGCTCATGCAGCGCCAGGCCGAGGCGATGCCCGAGCTGGCCGACCGCCTGCAGGCCATGATGACGACGATCGAGCGGCAGGGCGAGGCGCTGAACCAGCGCCTGGTCGCGAGCCAGGACGGCTTCCATGGCAAGGCCGAGACGGTCTACGCCGGCCTGGCCGCATCGGTCGACCGCGCGCTCAGGGACAGCCTGACCGAAAGCGCCCGCATCGCCGGCGCGACGATCCAGCCGGTGGTCGAAGCCACGATGGCCGGCATCGCGCGCGAAACCGCCGCGCTGCAGGGCACGGTCGCACAGGCGCTGCAGACGCAGCTCGAGGGCCTGTCGACGCGTTTCGAAACCACCACCGGCAGGGTCGGCGCGATCTGGGAGACGGCGCTGGTCGAGCACCGGCGCTCCGGCGAGGCGCTGTCCGCCGGCCTGGGCGCATCGCTCGACCGCTTCGCCGGAACGTTCGAGCAGCGCTCGGCCTCGCTGGTCGACGGCATCTCGGCACGCCTGGAAACCACCGTCGGCCAGCTGTCGGACGGCTGGCGCACCGCGCTGGCCCGCCACGGCGAGGTCAGCGAGAAGCTCGCGGGCGACACGCACCGCGCCTTGGCCGAAACCGCGGCCGGCTTCGCGCGGCATGCGGCGGCGCTGCACGAGACGGTCGGCAAGGCGCACGCCGATCTGCAGACCGGCATCGACGCGCGCGACCGCCAGCGCCTGGCCGCGTGGAACGATTCGCTCGGCGCGATGGCCGTCGCGCTGAAAGACGAATGGCAGCAGGCCGGCGCCGACACCGCGCAGCGGCAGCAGGAGATCTGCCGCACGCTGGCCGGGACGGCGCAGGAGATTGCCGCCCATTCGGAAGCGCAGGCCAGGAGCACCATCGCCGAGATCGGCCGGCTGGTCGATGCCGCCGCCGAAGCGCCGCGCGCCGCCGCCGAGGTCATTGCCGAACTGCGCCGGAAGCTCTCCGACAGCTTGGTGCGCGACAACGCGATGCTCGACGAGCGCGCGCGCATCCTCGGCACGCTCGACGTGCTGCTCGGCGCCGTGAACCACGCCTCCACCGAGCAGCGCACCGCCATCGACGCGCTGGTCGCGACGTCGGCCGGCCTGCTCGAACGCGTGGGCGCGCAGTTCGCGGGCACGGTCGACGCCGGGACCGGACGGCTCGCCGCCGTCGGCGCGCAGCTCGCCGGCAGCGCCGTCGAGGTCGCGAGCCTGGGCGAATCCTTCGGACTGGCGGTGCAGCGCTTCGGCGAATCGAACGACCGGCTCGGCGCGCAGCTGCAGCGCATCGAGACGGCGCTCGGCAAGTCGATGGTGCGCAGCGACGAGCAGCTCGCCTACTACGTCGCGCAGGCACGCGAGGTCGTCGACCTCAGCATCCTGTCGCAGAAGCAGATCGTCGAGGAGCTGCAGCATCTCGCCGCCCGGCGCTCGGCCGTCGGCAGCGAGGCGTGATGGCGGGCGATCCGATCGACGACGGACTCGACGGCGGCGGGGACGGTGGCGCAGGACCGGCGGTCCCGGTCTGGGCGGTCTTCGGCGACCTGATGACCGGCCTGCTCGGCGCCTTCGTGCTGATCCTGGTGGCCGTGATCGGCATGCAGCTGGAGCTGGCGACGAAGCTCGAATCCGAGGTGAAGCAGCGCCAGGCCGAGGCGCAGCGCCGCGAAACGCTCGAGCAGGCGCTCGCCGGCCCGCTCGCCGCCGGCCGCGTCACGCTGACCGACGGGCGCATCGGCATCAGCGGCAACGTGCTGTTCGCGCTCAATTCGGCCGAGCTGCAGCCCGACGGCCGTCAGCTGCTCAGGACGCTGACCGGCCCGCTGGCCGCTTACCTGCGCTCGCGCGACGAGATCCTGATGGTCAGCGGCTTCACCGACGACCGCCAGGTGCGCGGCGGCAACCGGCCGTTCGCGGACAACTGGGAGCTGTCGGCGCAGCGCGCGCTGACGGTGACGCGCACGCTGATCGAGGATGGCCTGCCATCGGCGTCGGTGTTCGCGGCGGCTTTCGGGGCCGAGCAGGCGGTGGCGTCGAACGCGGATGCGGACGGCCGCGCGCGCAACCGGCGCGTGGAGATGGCGCCGACGCCGCGGCCGTCGACGGCGCGCACCGCCGCGGCGGCGGTCGAAGCGAAGCCGCCGGTGGTCCGTGAGTAGCCGGGGCGACGCCGTGCGCCTCGACCCGGTGCGCCTGCGCCTGATCGAGGCGATGGAGCGCCGGGCTTCGGCGCATGGCGGCGAGGCCCGGCGCCTGCTGGACGAGCGGATCGCGGCGCTGAGGTACGCCGGGGAGGCCGAAGTGGCGGCGAAAGCGGAGGCCGAAACGGACGTGGCGGCCGTCGCGCACCGGCCCGGCCCGCTCTCGGGACTCGTCGCCCACATCGCCGCGCAGGCCGCATCGCGCCAGGGCGCACCGTCGCCCGGCACGGGCGTTCCAGCCACGGCCACGGCGCTGTCCGCCGCGACCGAACCGGTGGCGCTCGCCTACTTCCGCCGCACCTGGGCGCGCCTGAGCGCCGACCGGCGGTTGACGCGGTCCCTGGCGACGGTTCCGGACAATGCCGGCCCGTTGAATTCGCACCACCTCGCGCACCGCACGCTGGCGTCGATGCGCGAGCTGTCGCCCGGCTATCTCGCGCATTTCATGGCGTATGCGGACGCGCTCTCGTGGATCGAGCAGGCGAGCGGCGGCGGCGGCGGCAGCGGCAATGGCGGCGGCAGGACGGCGCCGGGCGGCGAGCCGCCGGTCCGGACCGAGGGCCGCAAGGCGGCAGGGCGCAACAAGGCCCGGTGATGCCGCCGGCGTCTCACTGGCCGAGCGCCTCGCCGATGCGCCGCGCCAGCTCGACGAAGTGCGTCCGGACCGCGTCCTCGAGCAGCGGCAGCACGGGATTGGGATCCGCCTTGCGCTGCAGCAGCACGAGCACTTCGCCGCCCGCCGGGCCTTGCAGGCGGCGCATCCGCACGCCCGCGACGCCGAGCAGCGCGCACGACGAGGGCACGAGCGCCACGCCCAGGCCGGCGCCCACGAGGTCGAGCACGCCGTGCACGGTGCTGGCTTCGTAGCGGATGCGCGGGCTGAAGCCGGCCTTGGCGCAGAGGTAGATCGACTGGTCGAAATAGGCCGGGCCCCGGTGGCGGGTGAAGGCCACGAAGTCGCGATCGGCGAAATCGCCCAGTCCGACGGCACCGTCCGGGCCGTCCGCATCCGCCTGCGGCAGCGCGATGCAGAAGGGATCGGCCATCCGCGCTGCGGCGACCAGACGCGGATGGTGCGGCTCGGCGCGCACGATCGCCGCGTCGAGCTGGCCGGTGACCAGCGCTTCGGCCTGCTCGCTGCTGATCATCTCGCGCAGCTCGATGCGCAGCGTCGGATGCGTCGTGCGCAGGCGGCGCACCAGCACGGGCAGCACGGTGCTGCTGGCCGAAGGCACGAAGCCGAGGCGCAGATGGTCGCTGCTGGCGCTGCCGCTCACGGCGTCCTTCAGGTGTGCCATGCGGTCGATCAGGTAGCGCGCCTCCGGCAGCAGCGACTCGCCCGCCGCGGTCAGGCGCACGCCCTTGGGATGGCGCACGAACAGCGGCGCGCCGAGTTCGGTCTCGAGCTGGCGGATCTGCACCGACAGGGGCGGCTGCGCGATGAACAGCTTCGCGGCGGCGCGGCTCAGGTTGCCCGCCTCGGCCACGGCGACGAAGTACCGCAGATGCCTGAGTTCGACGTTCATTGCGGCGCGCTCCTCGTCGCGCGTCGCCGCGCCATAGCTGTGGGATATCGAAACCATACTGCATCGGTCTTTGGCGTATGGCTAGCACCGCTTCAGAATCGCGGCGACACCCGAAACGGAGACACACAGATGAAAAAGACATTCGCCCTGCTCGCGGGCTGCACTCTCGCCGTGGCGATGCTGGCCGCCGCACCGGCCGCCGTCGCCCAGGACTGGCCTGCCAGGCCGGTCAAGCTCGTCGTGCCGGCGCCGGCGGGCAGTTCGCTCGACTTCATCGCCCGCACCCTGGGCGAGAAGCTGCGCGAACGCTGGAAGCAGCCGGTGCTGGTCGAGAACAAGGCCGGTGCCGGCGGCATGCTCGGCATGACGGCGGTGGCCAAGGCGCCCGCGGACGGCTACACGCTGGGCATCGGCTTCAACGGGCCGGTCGCCTTCGGGCCGTACATGTACAAGAAGATGGCCTACGACCCGGCCCGGGACCTGCTGCCGATCGTGCTGACGTCGTCGCAGCCCAACGTGCTCGCGGTGCCGGCGAACCATCCGGCCAAGACGCTGCCCGAGTTCGTGGCCTGGGCCAAGGGCCAGGGCGACAAGGTCAGCTACGCCTCGGTCGGCGCGGGCAGCTCGTCGCACCTCACCATGGAGCTCTTCAGGAGCGTGGCCGGCTTCGAGGCCACGCACGTGCCCTTCGCCGGCTCGCCGCCCGCGGGCATCTCGCTGGCGGCGGGCGAGACGCAGGCGCTGTTCACCGTGGCGCCGGCGCTGCTGCCGCTGATCCAGGGCGGCCGCATCCGCCTGCTGGCGTCGACCAGCCTGAAGCGCACCGACACCATGAAGGACCTGCCGACGGTCGCCGAGTCGGGCTATCCCGGCTTCGAGGCGCTGGCCTGGAACGGCCTCTTCACCGCCGCCGGCACGCCGGTCGACGTGGTGCGCCGGATCAACGCCGACCTGAACGACGTCATGAAGGACAAGGGCGTGCGCGAGGCCTTCGCGCAGCAGGGGCTGATCATCGGCGGCGGCACCGAGGCCGAGTTCAAGGGCTTCATCGCGGCCGAGAGCCGCAAGTGGGGCGAGATCATCAGGAAGGTCGGCATCACGATCGACTGAGCGACCTGCGAACACACGGAACGAAACGCCATGCAAGCATTGCGCAAGACACGCCCCGCCGCGGGCCTCGAACTGGTGGACGTGCCCGTCCCGGTGCCGGAGGCGGACTCCGGCGACGTGCTGGTCGAGGTCAGCGCCACCGGCATCTGCGGCAGCGACCTGCACGTCGACGACTGGACATCGAGCTACGCCTTCATCACCGGGAGCATCCCGGTCACGATCGGCCACGAGTTCGTCGGCATCGCGCGGACCGGGCCGCTGGCCGGGCGGCGCGTGGTGGTCCGGCCCTCGGTGACGTGCGGCGTCTGCGCCGCCTGCGCCGCCGGCGACCACGACGGCTGCGAGCGCCGCCGCGGCATCGGCATGACCCGCGACGGCGCGTTCGCGCGATGGGTGCGGGTGCCGGCGCGCAATTGCGTGCCGGTGCCCGACGCCCTGAGCGACGAACTCGCCGCGCTCACCGAGCCGCTGACCATCTCGATGCAGGCGCTGCGCATCGCCGGCGACGTCGCCGGCCGGCGGGTGCTGGTGATGGGGCCGGGCACCATCGGCCAGGGCATCGCGGTGCTGGCCCGCCGAGCGGGTGCCGCCCAGGTGGTGGTCAGCGGCTTCAAGGACGAGGCGCGCTTCGACGCGCTGCGCCGCATGGGCTTCGACGCGCTGGTCGACGTGGCCGGTCAGCCGCTGGCCGAGGGTTGCGGCGCGCACACCGGCGGCGCTCTCTTCGACGTCGTCTTCGAGGCGACCGGCGTGCCCGAGACGATCGCCCAGGCGCTGCCGCTGCTGCGGCGCAACGGCATCGTCGTGGTCACCGGCATCCACGCGCGCCCGCTCGCGCTGGACCTGACGCCGCTCGTGCGCAACCAGCACCAGCTGCGCGGCTCGTTCCGCCCGCCCGAATCGGACTGGCCGCTGGCCCTGGAACTGATGGGCGAGCTGGACGCGGTGATGCGGCCGATGGTGAGCCATGTGCTGCCGCTGTCGCGCGCGGCCGAAGGCTTCGCTCTCGCGCATGCGAAGGCGGCGAGCAAGGTGCTGCTGAAGCCCGGGACGGACGATGAATGACGCCACAGGCGCCATGCTGGCGCTCTGGAACGACGTCGCGCCGGAGATGCGGGACGACTACGAGGACTGGCACGCGAACGAGCACGTGCCCGAGCGGCTGACGGTGCCGGGCATGCTGTGGGGCCGGCGCTATCTGCGGACGGGCACGGACCCAGGCGAAGGCGAAGGCACCGTGCCGCGCTACCTCACGCTGTACGGGATGCGGGATGCGGCGGTGCTGGAGAGCGAGCCCTACCGGCTGCTGCTCGCCCGGCCGACGCCCGCGAGCGCGCGGATGCGGCCGCACCTGCGCGACCTGTCGCGGTGGGTCTGCGAGGTCGTGGAGCGGCGCGGCGCGTTCGGCGCGACGGCTGCTGGCGGGCTGGCCGTCTGGACCTCGAACACCGAAGACGCCGTCCGGGCGCTTGCGCGCGAACACGTGTCCGCCGGCCCTGGCGATCTGCTGCTCTGCCGGCGATGCCCGGACGCGGCGCCGCTGCCCTGGCTGGCCGGCACGCAGGCGGCCGCGGCTGCGGTCGACGGCAGCTGGCTGCTGGCGGTCGGACTGCCGGCGATACCCGCCGCCGCGCGGCAACGGGGTGCGATGGCCGGAGCGACGCTCTACCGAGGCCTTGCGGTCGCGGCGGTCCGGCCCTGACTCACGGTCGATCCGTCGCCCGGGGTTCCAGACCGGGTGCGGGCCGCGCGACCCGGATCACCTGCGCGATCGCGTCCTTCGCCCCGTCCAGTCCCATCGACGCGAACAGCAGCGGCAGCAGCGCCTTGCGGATCGACGCCTCGGCATCCTGCGGATGGAGCGAATGCTCGGCCAGCGCCCGCCCGACGATGTCGTCGATGACCAAGGCGCGCTTCGCCCACTCGTGCGCATCCGCCGTGGCGAAGCCGTCCACGCCCAACATCCGCCGGCAGATGGCGAGGTACGCGCTCGCCGGCGCAGGGCCGTCGAGGGCGGCCGGCTGCCGGACCCGGTACACGCCCGGCGGCTCGCGCGCCTCCAGGCCGGTCGACGGCAGGTCGGCCTTTCGAAAGACCCCCCCGATGTCCGCCGGCTCCAGTTCCTTCAGGCTGCCGCGGTAGTCCACCAGCAGGCCGCAGCGCTTGCCGGCATGCAGCCGGTTCACCTGCCCGAGCGCCTGCATCAGCGTGCGCAGGGGAAGCGGCCGGTCGATGTAGAGGATGGCGTTGCGCGGCTCGTCCAGGCCGGTGAGCAGCCGGTCGACCACGATCAGCAGCTCGGGGGCGCCGTCGGAGCCGAAGTCCTCGAGCACCTTCGCCTCGCGGGCCCGGGCGTTCCTGCCGGCGTTCGCGTGCCACCAGGCCTGCACGTCGGGGATGGCGCTTTCGTCGATCCCGGTGTCGCCCTCGGGGCGGTCCGGCGCCGAGACGACGACCGCGCTGCGCACCAGCCCCGTGGCGTCGAGGCAGCGCTGGTAGCGGACCGCGTCGAGCTTGCTCGCCGTCGCCACCAGCCCCTTGAGCCCCGGCCCGAGCGCGCCGACGTGCGCGCGGAAATGGCGGGCGATGTCCCGGGCGATCGGCCCGATGCGGTCGCCGTCCGCGCCGTCGTCCGGCGGCGCGAGCAGGCGCTCCTCGTAGAACAGCGGCACCACGGCGCCGTCGTCGACCGCGCGATGCATCGTGTAGGCATGCACGAGCGGGCCGAACCCGTGGGCCGACGGTCCTTCCGGCTTCTCTACCGCCGCCGCCGCTGCCACCGCTGTGGTTGTCGGCATGCCGGTGAACGCGACGAAGGCCGCGCGCGGCAACACCGCGCGCAGGCGCGCGTGGATCGCGTCGTCGGGGCCGCGATGCCCGCCGTCCACCAGCACGACCACGTCGGCCGAGGGATTGCGGCACTCGGGCCGTTTCGTGGCGGCCGCGAGGCTGCGGAACGACGCGAAGACGAGGCGCTCGGTGCCCGCCCCGATGCGCAGCGCCAGTGCCCGCCCCGAGCCGGGCCGGGGCTTCCCACCGTACGCACCGGCCGCGTCGCCGTCCACGGCGCGGTGCGCCAGCCGGTCTTCGAGGTCGAGCCGGTCCGTGACGACCAGAACGCGGCAGGCCTGCGTCGACGGATGCAGCAGCAGCGCCCGGGCCGCGAACATCATCGCCAGGCGCCGTCCCGAGCCGGCGGCGTGCCGCACCACCCCGCCCTCGCGCGCGCCGTCCGGCCGGCGCTGCCGGATTCGCGCGAGCAGCGCGCGGACGCCGAAGAACTGCGCAGGGCGCGCCACCACCTTGCCGGCTTCGCGGTCGAACAGCACGAACAGGCGCAGGAACTCGAGCAGCCGTTCGGGCCGCAGCAGCGCGGTCGGAAGGCGGTCCTGCGCGCTTGGCATGTCATCGGACGCTTCCTCGCGCCAGCGCGCCCAGGACTCGAACGCGGTGCCGGTCGTGCCGTAGCGCGCGTCGCCGTTGCCGAGGGCCAGCAGCAGCTGCGCGCAGGCGAAGAGTCCTGGAATCCCGTCGTGGCGCTGGTCGCGCAGCTGCCGGCGGACGACCTCGTCGAGCCCCGGCCGGCCGTCCTGCCCGGCGTCCGGCCGCGGCGTCCCGATGACCACCAGCGGCAGGCCGTTGACGTAACCGACCACGTCCGCCGTCCGGTGGTGCGTGCCGTGCGCGGAGAGCACCTGCAGTTCCCCGGTCACGTCCCAGCGGTTGGCGTCGGGCCGCTCCCAGTCGACGAGCGCGACGGTCGGGCGGTGCGTCCTGCCGTCGGGCATGAATTCGGTGACGGTGACGCCGAGCGTGAGCAATCGATGGAGCCGCTCGTTGGCCGGCAGCAGGCCCTCGACGAGGTTGAGCGCCTGCACCTCGCGCACGATCTGGTCGATGCCGCCCGGAGACAGCGGATGCGGTTGCCCGCGGTAGTCGAAGCGCCGCGTCTGCAGGACGTCGACGAGGCGGGGCCGGAGGATCGTTTCGCGGGTGCCGCCACGCAGCGCGAGGGCGTCCGCCGTGTCCAGGAAGCGCCAGCCCAGGTCGACCAGCAGGCGGAGCGCGTCGACGCGGTGGCTGTCGCTCGCACGATCGGGCGTTGCGTCGCTCATGCGGACCTCAGGCATCGCCCAGCGCCTTCAGGTACTCGGCCATCCGCTCGTCGAGCGCCGCCAGTTCCGCCTTCAGCGCCGAGCGTTCCTGCCGCACCGCCGCCGGGTCGATCGACGGCGCCGCCGCTGCCTCGAAGGTGTCGACGTACCTCGGGATGTTCAGGTTGAAGTCGTGGCCCGCGATCTCTTCGATGCTCGCGAGGCATGCGAACCCCGCGACGCCCCGCCGCGCCTCGACCGCCGCGACGATCGCGTCCACGTCCGCGGCGCGCAGCAGGTTCCGGTTCTTGCCCGCCTGGCAGGCGCGGCTCGCGTCGACGAAGAGCACCTTGTCGTCGGTCCTGGTCCGGCGCAGCACCAGGATCGCCGCCGGGATGCCGGTGCCGTCGAACAGCTTCTCCGGCAGGCCGATCACCGCGTCCAGCAGGTTCTCCTCGACCAGCCGGCGCCGGATCGACGCCTCGGACGCGCCGCGGAAGAGCACGCCGTGCGGCACCACCACCGCCATGCGCCCGGTGCGGGGTCTCATGGTCTCGACCATGTGCAGCACGAAGGCGTAATCGCCCCGGGTGCGCGGCGGCAGGCCGCGGCGGAAACGCCGGTGCGGATCGCGGGCGGCGGCGTCGTGGCCCCACGCCGCGTTCGAGAACGGCGGATCCGCGACCACGATGTCGAACTGCCGGAGCCGGCCCTCGCCGTCGAGCAGCTTCGGCTGGCGCAGCGTGTCGCCCCATTCGACGCGGTGGTTGTCCTCGCCATGCAGGAACAGGTTCATCCTCGCCAGCGCCCAGGTGTGGCCGTCGATCTCATGGCCGTGGAGCGCGTAGTCGCGGCGGCCGGTCCGCGCACGGATTTGCTGCCCGCACGCGATCAGCAGCGAGCCCGCGCCGCAGGTCGGGTCGCAGATCTCGTCGCCGGCCTCGGGCGCCATCAGACGGGCCATGAGTCGCGCGACCTCGGGCGGCGTAGGGAACGCACCGCTCTTCCGGTCGCCGGTCGAGGCGGTGATCCCGATGAGGAGCTCGAAGGTGTCGCCGATCGCATCGAGGGTCGAGGCCGGCAGGGCGAATGCTTCGAGCAGCTGCCGCAGGCCATCGTTCTTCCGCGCCTCGTCGCCGAGTCCGGGGGCATTGAAGCTGGCGTTGCGGAACAGGTCGCGCAGCTTCGCGGGGTTGGCCTCCTCGATCGCGTGCAGCGCCCGGTCGATGCGCTCGCCGTTGCCGGGCCGGTGGCGCTCGGCATGCAGTGCGCGGAAGTCGGTGTCGGGCGGCAGCACGAAGCGTTCGTTCCGCATCAGTTCGGCGACGAGTTCGGGATGGTCGCCGTGTTCGTTTCCATGGCGTTCGCGGCTGTCCTGCCAGGCATCGGAAATGGATTTCAGGAAGAACATCGCCAGGATGTGGTCCTGGCCGAGGCCCGGCATCGTCCGAAGGAGGTCGCAGGCGTTCCTGACGGCGGCGCCGGCGGTGTTCCGGTCGGGCGTCGGTTCGCTCACGGGTCGACGGCGACGGCGACGGTGTCGGGCGTCAGGAGCCGATGCGCGAGCGCGTCCAGTTCGCGATCGCGCGACCGGACGAGCGCTTCGAGGCAGCGCCGCTCCTGCATCGCGGCATCGGCCAGCGCCACGAGGAGCCGCTGGCGTTCGAGCGAGAGTACGGCGATGGGCGTGTCCTCGAGCACGGCGCGGCGGATGCTCAGCTGGTCGGTGCCTTCGGCATGGCCCGCGAGATAGCGCCGGCTCGGGCCGCTGTTCAGGTGCCAGGCGAGATACGCGGGCAGGACCCGCGCCGCACCGGCCCTGAGTCGCAGCACGAAGAAGTGGGGCGCGCAGACCGTGCGGGGCGGTACGTCCGACAGGCAGACCGCGTAGTTGCGCCCGCCGCGCGCCGCGAACAGCACGTCCCCGTCGCGCAGCCAGTCGGGCGGCCTGGTGCCGGCGATCGACGTCCGTGTCAGCGCCGTCCAGCCCACCGTCCCGTCCGCGGCCACGTCGCGCATCTGCACGACCATC
This sequence comes from Burkholderiaceae bacterium, assembly GCA_022701965.1. The sequence goes on from JAKONL010000286.1 coordinate 12,017, forward strand.
GCGTCACCGCCGTCGACGGCCGGCACGCTGCCGCGGAACGGATGTCCGGCGCGGATCTCCGCAAGATTCTTCAGGACCTCGAACATTTCGCATCAATCGCAATGATGCGAGATTCTGTTCGATTCGGGACCGATGAACCAATTAGCATCGAAAACCGATGCACCAATCGAAATGATGCAAAAGAAGGGATCTGGGCATGAAAGAACTCGAGGTCAACTGCGTGACGAAGACGAAGGGCGCGAGCGGTCGCGAGACCGTCACCCAGATCGGCAACCACACCCATCGCTGGACGCTCAGCCAGGAGATCGCGATCCAGCGCATCCAGGCGAAGGTCGAGGCCTACTACACGCTGGACCGGAAGACGAGACGGCGTTCCATCGTCGCCGTCGTGCGCGAACCCGGGCGCGCGCCGTATCTGTGCACGCACGTCGCCGGCATCTGGAACGACGACCTCCTGGCGCTGGGCGAATGCGGCGCGCAATGCGTGCTGGTCGCCTGAAGAGGGGGCTCTTCGCCTGTAGCCCGATGGCCGATGCATCGGAATCCTTCGCGTGATGGTCCTACAGGGTTCGCGGGGGTCGGGCGTACGGTCGTGGCTTCCATCGAGAAAGTCCCGCATGTCCGCACAGCCCAATCCCCCCTACCAGCCGACCTACCAGTCACGACCCCAGACGGCAGCCAACGCGCCTGGACGAGCCCGCACCGCGTCCCCGGCCTCGACCGCCGCCGCGATCCTGTTCGACCTCCTCAATCCGATCGGCTTCGGCTTCTTCGTCGGCGCGCTGATCTTCGACGCCGTCTATGCGAGCAATGCCGACGTGATGTGGTTCAAGTCGGCGGCCTGGCTGATCTCCATCGGCCTCGTCGCATCGATCGTCCCGCGGCTCATCAACCTGGCGCGGGTCTGGGTACCCAGCGCGCGGGCGAGTTCCGGGCGCGACAAGGCCGCGTTCGTGCTGCACCTGCTGGGCATCGTCGCGGCCATCGTCAACGCCTTCGTCCACAGCCGGGATGCGTACGGGGTGATGCCCGACGGGTTGTGGCTGTCGATCGCCACCGTCGTGCTGTTCGTCGCAGGCAACGTCCTGCTGACGCTGCAGCACTCGAGCGTCGACAACGGCCGGAGGCTCGCATGAAGCAGCGACATCCGACTGTTCTCGCGCCGCTGGCCCTGTCCGTGGTGCTGGTCGTGGCGCTGGGCGGCTGCGGAGAACGCGCAGCGATCGATCCGCAACAGCAAACCGGCGCCGCGCCGGTGATGCCGGCGGCGAAGAACTTCCTGGTGCCGCCGATGCAGGTGCCCCAGGGCGTCGGCTGGCAGAACGGCGCGGGCCCGACGGTGGCCAGCGGCCTGAAGATCGAGAAGATCGCCGACGGCCTGCAGCATCCGCGCCAGCTCCTGACCCTGCCCAACGGCGACGTGCTGGTGGTCGAGTCGAACGGCCCCGGCACCGAGCCCGTGACCACGCCCAAGCAGCTGATCGCCGGACTGGTCAAGAGCCGCTCGGGCAAGGGTTCCAAGGGTGGCAACCGGATCACGCTGCTGCGCAAGGCGCCGGGCGCGGCGACGTGGCAGCAACATGTGTTCCTTGAAGGACTGCATTCGCCGTTCGGCGTGCAGCTGATCGGCCAGACGCTCTACGTCGCCGATACCGACCGGATCATGAAGTTCGCTTACACCCCGGGCGCCACCCGCATCACCGACCCCGGCACCGAGTTCGCCGATCTCCCGGACACCATCAACCATCACTGGACCAAGGCGCTGCTCGCGAGCCCGGACGGGAAGAAGCTGTATGCCGGCATCGGCTCGAACAGCAACATCACCGAGAACGGCATGGCCGTCGAGTACCGGCGCGCGGCCGTGCTGGAAGTCGACGTCGCGACCGGCGGCAGCCGCGTGTTCGCCTCCGGCCTGCGCAATCCGACCGGGCTGCAGTGGGAGCCGCAGAGCGGCAAGCTCTGGGCCATCGTCAACGAGCGCGACGAGATCGGCGCCGACCTGGTGCCCGACTACATGACCACGGTGAAGGAAGGCGGCTTCTACGGCTGGCCGTATAGCTACTTCGGCCAGACCGTGGACCACCGCGTGATGCCGCAGCGGCCCGACCTGGTCGAGAAGGCCATCAAGCCCGACTTCGCGCTCGCCTCGCACGTCGCGCCGCTGGGGCTGTGGTTCTACACGGGCAAGAACCTGCCCGAGATGTACCGTGGCGGCGCCTTCATCGGCGAGCACGGCAGCTGGGACCGGTCGCCACTGAGCGGGTATCAGGTGAGCTACGTGAAGTTCGTCGACGGGCGGCCGGTGGGCCAGAAGATTCCGGTCGTCACGGGCTTCTTCTCGGCCGACGAGAAGTCGCTGTTCGGTGCGCCGGTGGGGTTGACGCAATCGGCGGACGGGGCGTTGCTGATCGCGGACGACGTGGGGAACACGGTGTGGTCGGTCTCGGCTGCCGGTCAGTGACGGCATAGCGCCGGGGACGCGTCGATAGACTGGCGTGCATGACCTTCCGCCGCCAACCCTCGACCGTTTTCCTGCTCACCGCCGCGCTGCTGCTCGCCGGCTGTGCCGCGCCGCAGCAGAAAGTGTCCTCCCGAACCGCCGGGGTGCCCGTTGCTGCAGCAACGCCCGTCTACGACGGCGTCGAGCCGTTGGGCATCGCCATGGAAGGCTGGGCCTACCCGTACCCGGTGCAGTACCTGCAGCTCGAACTGGAAGGCCGGCCGGCGCGCATGGGCTACATGGACGTGCAGCCCACC
>JAKONL010000317.1 GCA_022701965.1 Burkholderiaceae bacterium
TACGACTTCTCCCAGGGCCTGCACCAGGCCACGCTGGTGGGCATCGCCCTGTCGCTGGCGCTGATCCTGTTCTGCATCGCGTTGGCGAGGCGTTACCCGCTCCTGTTCTTCGAGTTCGTCGTCGCGATCGCATCGGCCGCCTGGGTGGCAGCGAGCGTGTTCACGTACGGCGTCGATGGCATCGTCTGGGCCTTTGCGTCGATCGGTGCGTCCCTGCTGATCGCGCCGTCCCGGCACAGCGGCTTCTTCGCGCTCTGCGTCCTCGCAACGGCGATCGCCGCGCTGCACCGCCTGATGGGCAGCGACATCAGCATCGCCCTCGTGGTCGAACTGGTCGCCTTCACGGCGCTCATCCATCTCTACAAGCTCAGCATGAGCAGCCAGCGCGAGGCTGTCGAGAACAAACGCGTGCGCCTCGACCTGCTGCTGCGCTGCAGCGACGCCGGAAGCCTCGAATGGGACGGCGGCACCGACCGGGCCCATTACTCGCCCCGGTTGCGCGAGATGCTCGGGCTGTCGGCGGATGTGGACACCGCACGGGTCGACTTCTGGAGCTACCTGCCCCCGGGCTTTCGCGAACGGGTCAAGCAGGTTTTCCTGCGCCAGATCGGCGCGGTCACCGCACCGTACGAATCGACACCGCCGCTCTGGATGGAATACCCGATCGTGCGCGCCGACAAGAGCCGGATCTGGGTCCACGCGCGCGCCATCAGGATCTCGGGCGCCGATGGCCGGTTCGCACGTTACGTCTGCACCTTCGTCGACATCACCGAGCGGCTGGAGGTAGAGCGCCAGCTCCGCCTGGCGAACGTGCGGGTCGAAGGCCAGACCCAGAAGCTCACGCACCAGCGGGCGGCGCTCGAACGCGCGCTGCAGGCACGCGAGGAGGTCGAGCACGTCGCGCGCCACGATCTGAAGACGCCGCTCGCGCAGATCGTCTCGATCACGGACACCCTGCGGCACGGACCGGCGCCCGCCGAGACGAACGATGCGCTGCTCGCGACGCTCGAGGCCACGGCGCGGCGCGCGATGCGCATGCTCAAGCTGGCGATCGACTTCTACCCGATCGAGGAAGGACGGTTCGAGTTCGTTCCCGAGCCGGTGGACCTGGCCGGCGTCGTGCACAACGTCTGCGAGACCTTCCGCACCCATGCGGACACCAAGCAACTGTCGTTCGTGCTCGACTTCAGCCGGGGGCCGTTCCGCGCGGAAGGCGACCTCGTGCTGTGCGAGACGATCGTGGAGAACCTCGTGAAGAACGCGATCGAGGCCGCGCCCGAAGGCAGCCGCATCACGATCGCCCTGCACAACGGTCCGCGGGTATGGCTTTCGATCCACAACGAGGGCATGGTGCCGCCGGAAGTGCAGAGTACCTTCTTCCAGAAATATTCCACTGCCGGCAAGGCCGGCGGCACCGGCCTGGGCACCTACTCGGCCAGGCTGATGGCACGGGCGCAGCGCGGCGAACTCCGCATGAGCACCTCGCAGGAGGACGGCACCCGTCTCGTGCTCGAGCTCGGCGCGGTGAGCGACGAATGCGAGCGGCCGGCGGCGCAGGAGCGGCAGGACGCCGTACCGTCGAAGGCCGCAGCGTCCGAGTGGGACATCCTCGTGGTCGACGACGACGCCTACAGCTCGCTCGCGATCGCCGGCATCGCGGACTCGCACGGCATCGTCCGCACGGCGCCCAACGGACGGGCCGCGCTCGAATCGGTGATGGCGAACCGTCCGGACGTCATCTTCATGGACCTGGAGATGCCGGTGATGGGCGGACTCGAGACCGTCGGCCTGGTCCGCAGCTTCCAGGCCAAGGCGGCGCAGCGACCGAGCGTGGTGATCGCGCTGTCCGCGCACGACGACCCGCAGACGATGCGGCAGGCCCGGGCGTCGGGGTTCGACCGCTGCGAGGGAAAGCCGATCACGCGCGATCGCATGGCGCGGGTGCTCGACGCCGTGGCCGCCGCGCTGGAGGATGCACGCTAGAGTCGCTGCATGCGCGTATCCATTCACCAGGCGTTCGGCCTGCAGCGGCTTGTCTACGGCGCGGTCGCGGGCCTGGTCTTCGGCCTGCTGCCGTGGCCGGTCGACGGCGTGGCGAGGCTGCTCGTCGGCTGGAGTTTCGGCGCGGCGTTCTACCTGGCGCTGGCCTGGTGGCTGGCCCAGACCTACGACGCCGCCCGCACGCGCGAACGCTCGCAGGCGCTGGACCCGCCGAACATGCTGATCCTGATCGTCATGCTCACCGCGGTGGGTGCCTGCGTGACCGCCATCGCGATGCTGCTGCAGCAGGTGAAGGACATGGACGGCCTCGCGCGCGCCCTGCACGTCGCGCTCGCGGTGGTGGCGCTGGCGATGTCGTGGCTGCTCATCCACACCATCTACGCCTTCCACTACGCGCACCGCTACTACCAGCAGGAACTCAGGAGCGGGGAGGGCGGGGTCGGCCTCGATTTTCCCGGCAAGGCCGATCCGGACTACATGGACTTCCTGTACTTCTCGTTCGTGATCGGCATGACCTCCCAGGTCTCCGACGTCCAGTGCACTTCGCGCGCGATGCGGCGTCTCGCCCTGGTGCACGGCGTGCTGGCGTTCGCCTTCAACATGCTGGTCCTGGCGCTGTCGATCAACGTCGTCGCCAGCAGCATCTAGGTCCGCGTCGCCCGGTCCGCTCGGCCGCTTTTCCGGCGGCCGAAACCGACGAGTCCGGTCGACAGCACCACGCCGCAGACGATCACCGCCGCGCAGCCCAGCATCCACGGCGTGACGCGCTCGTCGAGGAACACCGCGCCGTAGAACACCGCGAACACCGGCACCAGGAAGGTCACGGTCAGTGCACGTGCCGGACCCGCCCGGTCGATCAGCCGGAAGAACAGGATGTAGGCCAGCCCCGTGCACACGACGCCGAGCGCGACCATCGCGATCCACGCCTTCGCGCTCGGCATGCGCGCCGGCCAGAGCCAGGCGGCGGGCAGCGCCAGGAACAGCGTCGCGCCGATCTGGCTACCCGCGGCGCTGGCCATCGGCGGGACGCCGGCGAGAAAGCGCCGTGTCGCGCTCGCCGAGATGCCGTAGCTCAGGCAGGCACCCAGGCAGGCCGCCACGGCCCAGATCGCGGCATGGCCGCCGTCGGGATCGGCGCCGACATGAAAGCCGGCGCTGCGGCTCGCGAGCAGCGCGACGCCGGTGAATCCGATTAACAGTCCGACGATGCGCGAGCCGGCCGGACGCTCGCCGAACCAAGCCCAGGCGACCAGCGCGCCGAACATCGGCACCGTCGCGTTGATCACGGCGGGCAGTCCGCTGCTGAGCGTGAGCAGCGCGAAGCAGAACAGCGCGAACGGCAGGCCCGAATTCAGGATCCCGATCGAGAGCGTCGCCTTCCAGTGCCGCGCGATCGCCGGGCCCTGGCCGCGCGCGAGTGCCAGCGGCACCAGGAACAGCGCCGCCACCGTGACGCGCATCGCGGCGGCCGGCAGGGCGCCGAACTCGGCCGCGCCGATGCGCATGAACATGAACGAGGCGCCCCAGATCGCGCCGAGCAGCACCAGGTCGAGCGCCCAGCCGCCCGTCGCCGGCGTCGCGCTGCCGGCCGCGGGTGCGACCGAACTCACAGTGCGCCCTCGAGCTGCAGCAGCGCGGTCTTGCGTTCGAGTCCGCCCGCATAGCCGGTGAGCGCACCGTCTGCGCCGATCACGCGGTGGCACGGCACGATCACGCTGATCGGATTGCGCCCGACCGCCGCGCCGACCGCGCGCACCGCCGACGGGCGGCCCACGCGCGCGCTGAGCGCGCCGTAGCTGGTGGTGGCGCCCGTCGGGATCGCGCGCAACGCCTGCCAGACGTCCTGCTGGAAAGCGGTGCCGTGCGACAGGTCCAGCGGCAGGTCGAAACCGGTGCGGCGGCCCGCGAGGAAATCGAGCAGTTGCGCAGCCGCCGCCCGCAGCACGGGATGCGCGTCGTCGCGCCGCCAGCCGGTGGTGTCGGGCGCGTGGCGCTGCGCGTCGAACCAGAGGCCGGCCAGGCCGGCGTCGGTGGCGGCCAGCACGACCGTGCCGAGGGGCGTGTCGATCCGGGTCGTGCGCAGGTGGCGCAGGGAGGCGTCGCTGAATCTCATGGGGTGTCCTTGTTCTCGGCCGCATCGTCGCGGCGGGGCACGGGCGGCGTGTACCAGGCGCGCAGTACCGCGTAGCTGCGCCAGGGGCGCCAGTGGAGCGAGGCTTCGGTGGCGGCGCGGGCGGTCGCCACGCCCAGCGCCTTCTGCAGCGCGATGTCGCCGGCCGGGAAGGC
>JAKONL010000334.1 GCA_022701965.1 Burkholderiaceae bacterium
CTGAAGCGACGGTCGTCGAACACGACCTCCGGAGCATTCGTGCCGTCACGGTTGTCGTAGGAGACGCGGCGTGCGCGTGGAGGACGTTGCGGCATGAATGGATCTCCCTTTTTGGACAGGTGGAGAACGTATCGACAGGTCTGCCCGCACTTCCGTCAGTCGCGGACGACACGGGCTGTAGTGATGGGGCGGGATAATCTTTCGCATGAATCAACTCGATGCCCTCCGCCAATGGACCACCGTCGTTGCCGACACCGGTGACTTCCGCCAGCTCGCCCAGTTCAAGCCGCAGGACGCGACGACCAACCCGTCGCTGATCCTCAAGGCGGTGCAGAAGCCCGACTACCGTCCGCTGCTCGACGAGACCGTGGGCCGGCATCGTGGCCTGCCCGTCGACGAGGTGATGGATCGCCTGATCGTGCGCTTCGGCACCGAGATCCTCTCGCTGATTCCCGGGCGCGTCTCCACCGAGGTGGACGCCCGACTGAGCTTCGACACGCAGGCCACGGTGGCACGCGCCGACCGGATCGTCGCGCTCTACCGCGCCGAGGGCATCGACGTGGAGAAGCGGGTGCTGATCAAGATCGCCGCGACCTGGGAGGGGATCGAGGCGGCCCGGCAGCTCGAACGCAAGGGCATCCATACGAACCTCACGTTGCTGTTCTCGTTCGCGCAGGCGGTGGCGTGCGGCGATGCGGGCATCAAGCTGATCTCGCCGTTCGTCGGCCGCATCTACGACTGGCACAAGAAGTCGGCCGGCGCCATCTGGGACGAGGCGGCCCGTGCGAATTCGAACGACCCGGGCGTGCAGTCGGTGCAGCAGATCTTCGACTACTACAAGTGCCACGGCGTCGCGACGGAAGTCATGGGCGCGAGTTTCCGCAACATCGGCCAGCTCGCCGCGCTGGCCGGGTGCGACCTGCTGACGATCAGCCCCGACCTGCTGGCCGAGCTCGCCGCGAGCGACGCGCCGCTCACGCATGCGTTGGATGCGGAGGCCGCGAAGACGCGCGACATCGCCCGCGCGACGTTCGACGAGCCGGCCTTCCGCTTCGCGCTCAACGAGGACGCGATGGCGACCGAGAAACTGGGCGAGGGCATTAGGGCCTTCGCCGCCGATGCGGTCAAGCTGGAGAAGCTGATGGAGGCCGCATGAACAGCAAGCGCGACACCGTGCGCTGCGACCGCACCGACGCGTGGACCGGCCTGCGGGCGCACTACGAAGCCGCCGGTGCCGCTTTCGATGCGCGAGCCGCATTCGCCGCCGACACCGGGCGCTTCGAGGCCCTGAGCCAGTCCGCGCCGCACGTGTTCGCGGACCTGTCGAAGAACCTGCTCGACGCACCGACCGAAGCCCTGCTGCTGGCACTCGCACGCGAGACGGGCCTCGAAGCGCATCGCGACGCCATGTTCGCAGGCGCGGCGATCAATGCCACGGAAGGCCGTGCCGTACTGCACACCCTGCTGCGCGCACCGCGCGACGCGCCGGTGCCCGAAGCGGTGAAACCGGCACTCGCCGACGTGCACGCCACGCTCGACGCCATGCTGGCCTACGCCGAGGAGGTGAGGGCGGACCACACGATTACCGATGTCGTGAACATCGGCATCGGCGGCTCCGACCTCGGGCCGCAGATGGCGGTGCTGGCGCTCGACGAATTCGTCGCGCCGGGCAAGCGCTTCCACTTCGTGTCCAACGTCGACGGGCACGAGCTCGCCGGCGTGCTGAAGGGGCTGGCACCCGAGCACACGCTGTTCCTGATCGCGTCGAAGACCTTCACCACGACCGAGACGATGACCAATGCGCATTCGGCGCGCAGGTGGTTCGAGCGTGCGGGCGGCACCGACGTGGCACGTCATTTCGCGGCACTGACGACCAACGTGGAGGCCGCGCGAGCCTTCGGCATCGAGAAGACCTTCGGCTTCTGGGACTGGGTCGGCGGGCGCTATTCGCTGTGGTCGGCCATCGGCCTGCCGATCGCGCTGGCGATCGGCGCCGACGGTTTCCGCGCGCTGCTGTCCGGCGCACATGCCATGGACGAGCATTTCCGCACCGCACCGCTGGAGCGGAACCTGCCGGTGCGCCTGGGGCTGCTCGACGTCTGGTATCGCAACTTCCACGGCTTCACCAGCCGCGGCATCGCGCCCTATCACAGCGCGCTCAAGCGCCTGCCGGCTTTCCTGCAGCAGCTGGAGATGGAGAGCAACGGCAAGCGCGTGGACGCCGAGGGCGTCGAGCTGCCCTTCGGTACCTCGCCGGTCCTGTGGGGGGAACCCGGCACCAACGGGCAGCATGCCTATTTCCAGATGCTGCACCAGGGCACGGACGTGATCCCGCTGGAGTTCCTGGCCGTGCGCGAAGCGGCGCCGCAGGCGCTCGAAGGACATCAGGCGAAGCTGCTGGCCAACGCGCTTGCGCAGGCCCAGGCGCTGATGGCCGGCAAGGCCGATGCCGGCGGTCACCGGAACTTTCCGGGCAACCGGCCCAGCACCTTCTTCGTGCTGGAGCGACTCACGCCCGAGGCCCTGGGTGCGTTTCTGGCGCTGTACGAGCACCGCGTGTTCACCAGTGGCGCGCTGTGGGGCATCAACAGCTTCGACCAGTGGGGGGTCGAACTCGGCAAGGTCCTGGCTCTGGACATCGAGGCACGGCTGAGGTCGGGCGACGCGCAGGGACTGGACGGCTCGACGGCCGGCCTGCTCTCGCGTCTGCGCCAGCGCTGAGGTACCGCTGCGGCTCGGCGACACATGCCGAGCGACCGGCTCGACCGCATCGGCGCTCGAGTCGGTACCGCGACACCGACGGTTCCGGTTTCCGTTCAAAAGAAGCGTCGTCTCGATTCAACTGAAAGTTGAAATGCCGAGCTACGCCGACAAATCATGTAGTACGCAATAGCTACTCAGCAATTTCGAGGCTGAGGCGGCTTTTTCCGGTTGCGCATTCCGCCGCTTCGTTCCTCCGGGACCAAAGCCGCGATCTCCCCTGTGACACTTTGTTTCGGTTTCAAAGTGCAAATCACAGGAGTGAGTTCATGAATTTTCCTAAAAAGCGGTCTGACGCGCCGGGAAAGCGGAATAAGAGCCGTCGCGTCTTCTCGTTCTGGCCCTGCATGCTCCTGGTGGTGGCCGCGGGACTGATCGTATCCACGGGTTCGGTGCGAGCCCAGCAGCCCGACGTCTCGCCGGCGGCCCGGTCCGCGACCGCGCGTTCCAACGAGCTGGTCGAAGCCCGACTGCAGCAGTTCATCGTGACAGCAGGCGCCAATGGCGGCGAAGAACTGAAGGAAGCCGGCAGCGTCAAGCCGGGCGACATCCTCGAATACCGGGTTCGCTATACCAATCGCAGCGGCAATGCCGTGAACGGATTCACGGCGACGCTCCCACTGCCCGAGCAATTGGAATACCTGCCCCGGAGCGCGACACCCGGCGCGGATTCCGTCCGCGCCGCCACCGCCGACAGCCGGTATGCGCCCGAGCCGCTGATGCGCACGGTGCCGGGCCAAACGGCCGAACCCGTTCCCTATGCCGAATACCGGTCGCTGCGCTGGAACCTGGGGCAGTTGCCCGCAGGCGCGGTCGCCGAAGTCGCTGCGCGTGCCCGAGTGGTGCTGCCCGCGCAGCCGCAAACCGTGTCGAACGCTCCACAGGCACCGCCCGCGCGTGTCGTCTGGGTGTCGCCGGCAGCGGCCGTCGCGAAACCCTGAGGAGGGAGGGCGATGTCCGTTTCCATGATTTCCGCCTGTCGGACCGTCGCTTCGGGCGATGGCGAGACAGGCGGCTTTTTTTAGTCAAGAGGAGAAGTCGATGAAGATGAGTTCGCCGATCCGCCCGACAGACGTCGGGCGCTGGGCGGTGCCTAAGGCGGTGGTGGCCATCGTGTCGGGAGGCATCCTGGCCTCCCAGATCGCGCTCGCCGCCGTACCTGCCGCAGGCACCAATATCACCAACCAGGCCACGGCCTCGTACCTGGACGGCAGCGGGACATCGCAGCTCGCGACGTCCAACACCGTGACCACCGTCGTCCAGCAGGTCGGCGCCTACACGCTGACGCCGACCGGCAACACCAAGAGCGCCGCGGCCGGCGCCACGGTCTACACGCCCTACGTGCTGACCAACACCGGCAACGGCACCGACAACTTCGTCGTCTCCGCCAACGAAGCTGCCGGAGGCGCCGACTTCTCGCGCATCGAGGTCTATCTCGACGCCGATGAAAACGGCCAGCCCGACAGCACGACGCCGCTGTGCACGTCCGCCACGGCCGGCACTGCCTGCTCGATTCCCGCGCGCGCGCTGCCGGCGGGTGGCAAGCTGTCCTTCGTCGTGGCTTACCGGGTGCCCACC
>JAKONL010000357.1 GCA_022701965.1 Burkholderiaceae bacterium
CAGGCCCAGGCCGTGCGGCGCCGGCGTCTCGATCACCTTGCGGCTGAAGGCTTCCCAGTCGAAGTCGGGCCACGCCGCCAGGTGGGCGTTGTAGTTGCCGACTGCGCCGTTCATCTTGCCGAGCAGCTGCACGCCGGCGATCTGCTCGCGCGCCTTGGCCAGGCGCACCGCGACGTTGGCGATCTCCTTGCCGACCGTGGTCGGGCTCGCGGTCTGCCCGTGCGTGCGCGCCAGCATCGACACGCCCGCGAACAGGTGCGCCATCTCGCGCAGCTTGGCGACGATGCCGTCGAGCGCGGGCAGCAGCACCTTGTCGCGCGCCGCCTGGATCTGCAGCGCATGGCTGGTGTTGTTGATGTCCTCGCTGGTGCAGGCGAAATGCACGAACTCGGCGGCGGCCAGCAGTTCGGGACGGGCGTCGAAGCGGGACTTGATCCAGTATTCGACCGCCTTCACGTCATGGTTGGTGGTCTTCTCGATCTCCTTGATCGCGATCGCGTCGGCCTCGGAGAAATTGGAGACCAGTCCGAGCAGGTATTTGCGGGCGCCCGGTGTCAGCGGCTTGAATTCGGCGAATCCGCAGTCCGACAGGGCGATGAACCATGCCACCTCGACCTGCACCCGGCGGTGCATGTAGCCCTGCTCGCTCATCAGGGGACGCAATGCGGACAGCTTGGCGGCATAGCGGCCGTCGAGGGGAGAAAGTGCGGAAACGGGAGAGAAGCTCATGCCTGAATTTTAGGCGTTCGACCCGGACCGTCCGGTGGACGCATGTGTTGTACGGCCGAGACAAGCCCGTCGGAGAAGACGTTGCATGTCGCGGCCGTCATTGGTAAAGGCGAGGAGACAAAGGTCGCCACACTAGAATCAAAACGCTAAAAACGAAGAGATATTGGGAAGAGAGAAACGCATGAAACTGATCGGATCTGCCGCCAGCCCGTTCGTACGCAAGGTCCGCGTGGTGATGGCCGAAAAACGGCTCGACTATCAGTTCATCATCGAGGACGTCTGGTCCGACACCACGACCATCGCGAGCGCCAATCCTCTGGGCAAGGTGCCGTGCCTGGTGATGGAAGGCAGCGAGGCGATGTTCGACTCGCGCGTCATCGTCGAATATCTCGACACGCTGTCGCCGGTCGGCAAGCTCATTCCCCAGCAGAGCCGCGAGCGCGCGGAAGTCAAGACCTGGGAAGCCCTGGCTGACGGCGTGATGGACGCCGGCGTGCTCCTGCGCCTCGAAGGCACGTGGGCGGGCCGGGCGGACGGCGAGCGCAGCCAGGCCTGGATGGACCGCCAGCGCGCGAAAGTGGTCTCCGGCATCGCGGCGATGGCCAAGGGCCTGGGCGAGAAGCCGTTCTGCAGCGGCATCCACCTGAGCCTGTCGGACATCGCGGTGGGCTGCGCGATCGGCTGGATCGGCTTCCGTTTTCCCGAGATCGAATGGCGCACCCACCATCCGAATCTCGGCCGCCTCTACGACAAGCTGATGCTGCGCCCGAGCTTCGCCGACACCAAGCCCTGAGGTCGGCTTCGCGAAGGCTCAGGCGGCGGCACGGTCCGTCGTCGGATGGCGCCACTGGGTCATCAGTTCGGTCCAGCGGTTACGCGCAGCTGCCAGGTTGCGCTCCTTTACATGACCGTAGCCGCGGATCTGCTCCGGCAGCGATGCGATCTCCAGCGCCGTCGCATGATTGCCGGCATTCAGGCCGCCAATCACTTCCTCGATGCTGGCCCGGTACTCGCCGATCAGCGCCCGTTCGGTCTTCCGTTCCTCGGTACGGCCGAAGACGTCGAGCGCGGTGCCGCGCAACCCCTTGAGCTTGGCCAGCAGGCGGAAACCGGTCAGCATGGCCGGTCCGAACTTCTGCTTCTGCAGTTCGCCCTTCGCGTTCTTCTTCGCGATGACCGGCGGCGCGAGGTGATAGTTGAGCTTGAAGTCGCCTTCGAACATGCCTTCGACGCGATCGAGGAACGCCCGGTCGGTATGCAGCCGCGCGACCTCGTACTCGTCCTTGTAGGCCATGAGCTTGAAGAGGTAGCGCGCCACGGCCTCGCTCAGCCCGGTCTTGCCGACCAGTGCGCTCTCGCTCTGCTGGACCTTCGCGACGAAGGCGCGATAGGTCTCGGCATAGGCCGCGTTCTGGTAGTCCGTCAGGAAGGCGACCCTGCGTGAGACAAGGCTGTCGACCGTCTCGCGCTTCTTGAACTCGATCACCTGGCCGGGCGAGACCAGCTTCTGCACCGATTCGAGGTCGTGCGCCGCGCGACGGCCCCACTGGAACGCCGTCTTGTTGTTCTCGATGGCAACGTCGTTGAGTTCGATCGCGCGCATCAGCGAGGCGTACTGCAGCGGCAGCCAGCCCCGCTGCCAGGCGAACCCGAGCAGCATCGGGTTGGCATACAGGCTGTCGCCCATCAGCGAGGTCGCGGCCGCGTCCGCGTCGAAGCTGCCCAGCCCGTCGAGTCCGACCAGACTCGCGATCTGGCTCGCGCAGTTCTCCTGCGGGTTCTGCCAGTTCGCGTTGCGCACGAAGGCCGCGGTCGGCGTGCTGTGCGTGTTGAGCGCGACATGCGTGCGACCTTCGCGCATGCGCGCCAGCGTCTCGGCATTGACCGCGACCAGCGGATCGGCCGCCAGGATCAGGTCGGCCGCCGCCGTGCCCACGCGCGTCGTGCGGATCGAGGACTGCGCATCGCCGATCAGCGCATGGCTCCACGTCGCGCCGCCTTTCTGCGCCAGTCCCGCGGCGTCCTGCGTGACGATGCCCTTGCCTTCGATGTGCGCGGCCATGCCGAGCAGCTGGCCGATCGTGATCACGCCCGTGCCGCCGACACCGGCAACGACCACGCCCCAGACCTGGCCAGCCGCGAGCGCCGGAACCACCGGCTCGGGCAGCGTGCCCATCTCGAACGGCGAGGAGGCCTTGTTCTTCGCCTTCTTCTTCAGCGCACCGCCCTCGACCGTGACGAAGCTCGGGCAGAAGCCCTTGAGGCAGCTCATGTCCTTGTTGCAGGTGCTCTGGTTGATGGTGCGCTTGCGGCCGAATTCGGTCTCGAGCGGTTCCACCGACAGGCAGTTGCTCTTCACGCTGCAGTCGCCGCAGCCTTCGCAGACCAGTTCGTTGATGACCACGCGCTTGGCCGGATCGACGGCCGTGCCGCGCTTCCTGCGGCGGCGCTTCTCGGTCGCGCAGGTCTGGTCGTAGATGATGGCCGTCGTGCCCCTGATCTCGCGGAACTCCCGCTGGATGTCGTCGAGCAGGTCGCGGTGCTTGACCTCCGGGTCGCCCGCGACCTTCACGCCGTCGTACTTCTCCGGCTCGTCGGTGACGATCACCACCTTCACGGCGCCCTCGGCCTGCAGGCTCTGGGCGATCTGCAGCACCGAGTGCCCTTCGGGCCGCTCGCCGACCTGCTGGCCGCCGGTCATGGCGACCGCGTCGTTGTAGAGAATCTTGTAGGTGATGTTGACGCCGGCCGCGATGCTCTGGCGGATGGCGAGCAGGCCGCTGTGGAAGTAGGTGCCGTCGCCGAGGTTCGCGAAGATGTGCTGGTCGGTGGTGAAGGGTTGCTGGCCGACCCACGGCACGCCTTCGCCGCCCATCTGCGTGAAGCCGATGGTGCTGCGGTCCATCCAGGTCGCCATGAAGTGGCAGCCGATGCCGCCGAGCGCGCGCGAGCCTTCGGGCACCACGGTGCTCGTGTTGTGCGGACAGCCCGAACAGAACCACGGCTGGCGGTCGGCACCCTGCACCGCACCGGTCCCGAGGGTGAGCACCTCCATCGAGCGCGCCTTGGCTTCGAGGATCGCGAGCTGCGCATCGATGCGCGAACGCATGTCGGCGCCGGCCTGGTCGAGCAGACCGGTCTTCTTCAGGCGCTGCGCGACGGCCTTGGCGATCAGCGCGGGGTTGAGGTCGGCGTTCGCGCGCAGCAGCGTGTGCGCCGTCGGGTTGGGCATCGACCATTCGCCGCCGGCATAGCCATCGGCGTCGGCACCTTGCGCATCGTCGAACTTGCCCACCACGTTCGGGCGCACGTCGGAGCGCCAGTTGTAGAGCTCTTCCTTGAGCTGGTATTCGATGACCTGCCGCTTCTCCTCGACCACCAGGATCTCCTGCAGGCCGGTCGCGAACTCGCGCGTGAGCTGTGCTTCCAGCGGCCACACCACGCCGACCTTGTGCAGCCGGATGCCCAGCTGGCGGCAGGCCGCATCGTCCAGGCCCAGGTCGATCAGCGCCTGGCGCGTGTCGTTGAAGGCCTTGCCGCTGGCCATGATGCCCAGGCGGTCGTTCGGGCCCTCGATGACGTTGTGGTTCAGGCGGTTGGCGCGGATGTAGGCGAGGGCGGCGTACCACTTGTAGTGCATGAGCCGCGCCTCCTGCTCCAGCGCGTGGTCGGGCCAGCGGATGTGCAGGCCGCCCGGGGGCATCTCGAAGTCGGTGG
>JAKONL010000368.1 GCA_022701965.1 Burkholderiaceae bacterium
ACCTTCATGAACTTGCCGTAGTGCTCGGCGGCGCCGTAGAGCCCCACGCCCACGCCCGCGTGCTGGCAGACCTCTTCGCCCGGGTACAGCAGCTTCGCGCCGACCGCGCCGGTCTCAGGCCGCTGCGCCAGTTCGAGCATCCGGCCGAGCCAGCCGTCCTCGATCGCCTCGATGTCGTTGTTGCAGAACAGGTAGTGGGTGAAGTCGGACGCGATCTGGCGCGTTGCCCAGTTGTTGATCGCCGAGAAGTTGAACGGCCCCGAATAGTTGAGGACGACGTGCCGGCCGCGGATCGAGTCGAAGTAGGCGAGCGACTCCGGATCGCTCGAGTCGTGGTCGACCAGCACGATCTCGTAGTCGATGCCCGAGACCGTCCGCTCGATGCTCTCGATGCACTGGCGCACCAGCGCGCCGTGGTTCTTGGTCGGGATGACGATCGCCACCTTCAGGCCCGGCTCCAGCGGATAGCGGACGTCGAAGAAATTGAAGGCCGGCCCCGCCGCAGCCTCGCCCGGCGTCTTCGTGCGCGCCAGATGCGCGGCGAGCACCTTCCTGGCGCTCTCCATCACCCGGTCCTTCTGCTGATGTCCGGACGAGTCGGACTGGGTCCGCCAGCGGTAGAGGATCTCGGGAATGTGGACGACTTTCCGGGCGCGCTCGACCGTCCGCAGGATCAGGTCGTAGTCCTGGGAGATCGACAGGGACGTGTCGAGTCCGCCGAGCTCGCGAAGCAAGGTCGCCCGGAAGGCGATCAGGTGCACGATGTAGGGATGCGAGCGCAGGTACTCGAGCGAGAACTGCGGCCGGTAGGCGAAGCCCAGGTTCTGCTCGCCGTCGGCCGCGACGATCACTTCGTCGGAATAGACGAAGTCCGGGTCCTCGGCCACGACGGCTTCGGCGATGCGGTAGATCGCCTGCTTCTCGAGCAGGTCGTCGTGGTCCATCAGCGCGACGAATTCGCCGGTCGCGAGCTCGAGCGCGCGGTTGGTGGCCGACGACACGCCCCCGTTGACCTGCGCATGGACGACCTTGATCCGTGCATCGGATGCAGCGAGGGCATCGAGCAGCTCGCGCACTTCGGGGTCGGGCGAGCAGTCGTCGCCGATGCAGAGTTCCCAGTTCTCGTAGATCTGCGCCTTCACCGAGTCGACGGCCTGCCGCAGGACGTCGGCCGGGGTGTTGTAGGTCGGCATGAGGATCGAGACCTTGGGCCGCCGCGGCCACTGCGCCATGTCTTCCCGCAATTCGCGGCCGAGCCGGTCGCTGAATTCGAGGAAGTGGACGTGATGAATCGGCTCGGCATCGCCTGGGCCGTTCGCGATGAGCGACAGCGCCTTGCCGACGCCGCGCGCGCCAGATGCCTTCCATTCCCTGGAAACCAGTTCGGTGATTCCGCCGAACTTTCCTGGATCGCGCATGACGACACGGGCGACGCGAAGCAGTGTCCGCACATCGCGCGCCCTGCGCCCGGCCCAGCGCACCGGCGCGGTCAGGCGCCAGCTGCGCGAGGCGACCAGTTGTTGCAGGTGGATTTCGAGCTGGAGGTTGCGTGCGCGGGCAATCTCGACTTCAGTCCGCAACGCGATAGCTTCCCTGCGCAGACGACTCTCAGCAGAGTCGGCTGCCTCGATGGCGGTGGGTGAGAGATTCTCTTTGTTCATACATCGGTCATGACGAAGCCTAGCCACCGGCGGCACGCGAACGCAGCGCCTCGCGTCCAGCGAGAATGCAGAAAGGCAGCAGCACTGCGAAAAGCACTGCAGCCATGAAGTTTGCAGCCAGCATGTAGCGCACCTCCACGACCCAGGCCTCGGACTCCAGCACGGCATAGAAAAGCACTCGAGAGAGAAACAGACCGGCGACAAGAATCGAGAACATCCAGACATTGAAGCGCTGCTCCGAAAGACGGCGACCGGCGACTGCGCCAGCCCCGCAGACCAACAGCAGCGCCACCAGCAGCGACCTTGACAGGACGATGGTGTTCGCGGCAGCCGACACGTCGTCCTGGATGCGTTGACCATAGCCCGTCTGGCGCACCGGATCGACCGTTGCATAGTCGATCCCCTGCTTCAATGTCGAGCCGCCATTTTCCGGCCGCAAGGTCGTGATGCCTTGTGAAATCTTGTCGACGGTTCGTGTCGAGCCATCTTCCAGAACATAGAGAAGCCGACCCAACTCCTGGGAGGGAGAGTTGAAATCGAAGGCGAATCCGAGCGCCGCCGGCCGAGTGCCGTCCGGCTTCTTGAACCCGTCCTCAACGTCTGCACGCGGCATATACCTGGCGGGCAAAGGGCTCTGTCCCAGCCCATCGATGAACGTGACCGACTTGATCTTCGAAGTTGAATCGTCCTGAAAAACCCAGCCCTGAATCACGTGCCGATAGCCCCCGGTAATCAGGGCCGCGCGACGCAGCGTGACAGCATCGAAGAGCCGTTTTTCGTGACCGACATCGATTCCTCTGGGATAGGTCTGGAAGGATTTTTCTGCGACCTTCCAGGCTGCCGCTGGAAGACGCCGCATGATGTCCATGACCGGCGCTGATGCGAACGCATGCAGA
>JAKONL010000396.1 GCA_022701965.1 Burkholderiaceae bacterium
GCACCGAACTGCGGATCCTGACCGAGCATGTCGCCGACATGGCGGCCCACATCGGTCCGGATGCCGAGATCGTCGAGTTCGGTGCCGGCTCGCTGACCAAGGTGCGCCTGCTGCTCGATGCGCTGCAGACACCGCGTCGCTATGTGCCGATCGACATCTCCGGCGAGCATCTCGAAGCGGCGGCGGACCGGCTGCGGGCGGACTATCCCGGGCTCGCGGTCCAGCCGGTCGTGGCCGACTACACCATGCCGCTGGTGCTGCCGCCGCAGGGGGAGGGCGCAGGGCGGCCCGTCGGCTTCTTCCCAGGGTCCACGCTCGGCAACTTCACGCCGGACGAGGCGCTGTCGTTCCTGCAGTCGGCGGCCCGCCTGCTGCGCGGCGGTGGCCTGTTGCTGGGCGTCGACCTCGTGAAGGACCCGGCACGACTGCATGCGGCCTACAACGACGCGGCTGGCGTGACGGCCGCTTTCAACATGAACCTGCTGCAGCGCGCCAACGGCGAACTGGACGCCGACTTCGACCTCGACGGCTTCACGCACGCGGCGTTCTACAACGCGCCGCTGCGCCGCATCGAGATGCACCTCGTGAGCCGTCGCGCGCAGCGCGTCGCGTTCGGCGGCGAGGTCTTCGATTTCGCGGAAGGCGAGACCATTCACACCGAGAACTCGTACAAGTTCACGATCGACGGCCTGCGTGCGCTGGCCGAGAAGGCAGGCTTCGTGCCGAAGGCGGTGTGGACCGATCCCGAGCGTCTTTTCAGCGTGCACTGGCTGCAGGCGCCGGCGGCACAATAGCGGATCTGCCCGCATCTCGCGGGTCACGGAGATCGGACAGCATGAAAGCAACCTGGAACGGCGTCACCATCGCCGAGAGCGACGATACCGTCATCGTCGAGGGCAACCACTACTTCCCGATGGAATCCCTCGATCGTGCCTACGTCACGTTCAGCAACCACAAGACGACCTGCCCCTGGAAGGGGTCGGCGAGCTATCTGTCGCTGCTGGTCAACGGCGAGCTCAACGCCGACGCCGCCTGGTACTACGCCGAGCCCAAGCCCGAGGCCGAGTCGATCAAGGACCGCGTCGCGTTCTGGAAGGGCGTGAAGGTCGCCGCGTGAAGGCGGTCGCGTGAGCACCGCCGCCTTCCAGCCTGCCGCGACGCCCCCCGCCGAACTCGCCGCCGTGCTGCGCGCGCAGGGCTATGCCGTGCTCGAACCGCGCGGCGTGGCGGCATGGCTCGGTCTGCCGGACGTCTCGTCGCTCGACGTGCTCGCCCGAGACTGGCACGACCTGCCGCCCGACGAATACCTGAAGGACGGCGGCAAGTACCGACGCCGCCGTCATGCCTGCTTCCGCATCGAGGCGGACGCCACCGGCGAGGTGGTGGTGCCGGTGGCGCATCGCGCGCACTGGCAGCCGGTCGAATACAACGCGTTGCACGGCGGCATGCAGCGCTGGTTCGCCCCGATGCAGCCGTCGACGCTCGCGCTCCACGTCTGGCAGCACCTGCTCGGCCGGCTCGCCGCGCTGGCGGGCGACCTGCGCGGGCCGCGACCCTGGTTCGTCGAGGCGCACCAGTTCCGCATCGACACCGCCGCGGGCATCGGTCGCCCGACGCCCGAAGGCGCGCATCGCGACGGCGTCGACCTGGTCGCCGTCATGCTGGTCGCCCGGCACGGCATCAAGGGCGGCGAGACCCGCGTCTTCGAGGCCGAGGGACGGCGCGGCGAGCGCTTCACCATGACCGAACCCTGGACGCTCATGGTGCTGGACGACGCGCGCGTGATCCACGAGTCGACGCCGATCCAGCCGCTCGGCGGCCCGGCCGAGGGCGGCGGCGGCTATCGCGACACGCTGGTCGTGACCTGCCGCGGCGGCGCGTTCCAGGGCGACGACGCGGCCGGATTTCGCGCGTCGTGAGCGTCGGGGTAAATTGAGGGTTTGCGACCCTCCGGAGGCACTTCCATGTTCGACCACATCCTCGTCCCCATCGACGGCTCCGAAACTTCCATGTTCGCGGTGAGCAAGGCGAGCGGGCTGGCATTGGCCTTCGGCAGCCGCATCACGCTGATCCACGTCATCGACAACTACCCGTTCATCGGCGTGGGTGCCGACTACGCGATGGGCCAGAACGAATCCCTGGCCGCAGCGACCAGCAGCGCGCACACGGCGCTCGCGCGCGGCGTGGAGGCGCTGGCGGCCGAAGGCCTGCACAGCGACCAGCGCGTGATCGACGGCCATGTCGTGCACGAGGCCATCGTCGACACCGCACAGGCGCTGGGCGTCGACCTGATCGTCATGGGATCGCACGGCCGGGCCGGGTTCGAGAAACTGCTGCTGGGCAGCGTCACGCAGCGCGTGCTGCAGGACGCGGTGGTGCCGGTGCTGGTGGTGAAGTCGGCGTAGGGCGGGCTGCAACTGCGCTCAGAACGGCGCTGCGCTCGCGCATTCGACCGGGTCGCCTGTCGCCGGATGGCGCAACGCCAGCGCTGTCGCATGGAGCAGCAGGCGCGTCGCGCCGTCTCGCGCCGCGCCATCCGCGTAGAGCGTGTCGCCCAGGATCGGATGTCCGATGAACGCCAGGTGCACGCGCAGCTGATGCGTACGGCCGGTCAGCGGCTCCAGCGCGAGGCGCGTGCAGCCGTCGGTGCCGGCGTCGGCCACGCGCCAGCGCGTGATGCTCGGCTTGCCTGAAGGATCGATGCGCTGCATCGGCCGGCGCGGCCAGTCGGCGGCGATCGGCGCGTCGATGGTCGACCAGCCGGCGCCCGCGGGCAGCGTGCCGTCGACGACGGCTTCGTAGCGCTTGCGGACTGTGCGGGCGGCGAAGGCGTCGCCGAGCAGCCGTTGCACATCGGCGCCGCGCGCCATCAGCACCAGTCCGCTGGTCGCCATGTCGAGCCGGTGCACGACCCTCGCGTCGGGCCAGCGGGCGATCGCCCGGGCACTCAGGCAGTCCTGCATGTCGTCGCCGCGGCCCGGTACGCAGAGGAGGCCGCTCGGTTTGTCGAGCACCAGCAGATGGCGGTCCTCGTGAACGACGACGAGTCCGGCCGTGACGGCGGGCCGATTCGGCGGTGGAACGGGGGTCTTGAGGGTATCGGTCATCGGCAGGGCGCGTGGCGGTGGGCTATTCTCGAACGGATGTCCGCCGCCGCTCCCGATCCCGCCCTCGCCCTCGAAACCACTCCACCGAGCTTCACCGACCTGACCCGCGAGCGCCCGTTCATGCGCCTGTGGACGGCGAGTCTGTTCGGCACCGCGGCCAGCCAGATGCTGCTGGTGGCCATCGGATGGCACATGTACGACCTCACCGGCAGTGCCTGGGACCTGGGACTCGTCGGCCTCTACCAGTTCGCGCCGGCGCTGGTGCTCGCGCTCTACGCCGGGCACGTGGTCGACCGGCATCACCGCGGACGCATCGTCGCGGCGTGTTTCACGGTCCAGGGGCTGGTCGGCCTCGCGCTGCTGACGGCGCATGTGCAGCAGCACGATTCGCGCGCGCTGCTGCTGATGCTGTCGGTGGTGCTGGGGGCCGTGCGCGCATTCCAGATGCCGGCCCAGCAGGCGCTCACGCCGATGCTGGTGCCGCCGGTGATGCTGCCACGCGCCATGGCCTTCAGCTCGGCGGGCATGCAGGGCGCGATCATCGGCGGCCCGGCGC
>JAKONL010000430.1 GCA_022701965.1 Burkholderiaceae bacterium
GTCCGCCCGGGTCGACGAGCTGCTCCGGTCCGCCGGCATCGCCGATCCGGCGCGGATCCGGAAGGCCTTCCCGCACGAGCTCTCGGGCGGACAGCTGCAGCGCGCGATGATCGCGATGGCGCTGGCCGGTGACCCCGTCGCGTTGATCGCCGACGAGCCGACCACCGCACTCGACGTCACGGTGCGCGCCCAGATCCTCGAACTGCTCGCCGGGCTGCAGCGCAGGTACGGCATGGCGGTGCTGCTGATCACGCATGACCTCAATCTCGTGCGGCGTTTCGCCGACCGGGTCGCCGTGATGGAGAACGGGCGCATCGTCGAGCAGGGTGCGGTCGCCACGGTGTTCGATGCGCCGCGCGACCCCTACACGCGCCGCCTGATCGACAGCCGCCCGACGCGCGACGTGGTCGAGACCGCCGCCGAACCAGCGGGCCGCGCGACGACGCAGGCGCCGCTCCTGGCGGCCAGTGCGTTGCGCGTGAGCTATCCGGTGCCGATCGGTGGACTGCGCGGCTGGTTCCGCAAGGGCGCCTTCGTCGCGGTGCAGGGCGCCGACTTCCGGATCGGTCCCGGCGAGACGCTGGGCGTGGTCGGCGAATCGGGTTCGGGCAAGTCGACGCTGGCGCTCGCGGCGCTGGGACTGGTCCGCCACGAAGGCGAACTGGCGATCGCGGGCCGACGGTGGGGCGAGGGCGGCGCGCCCGACCGTGCGCTGCGGCGCACGATGCAGTTCGTCTTCCAGGATCCGTTCTCCTCGTTGTCGCCGCGCATGACGGTCGAGCAGATCGTCGGCGAGGGCCTCACGGTTCACGCGCCCGAGCTCGACCCCGCCGCACGACGTGTACGGGTGCTGGCGGCCCTGGAGGACGTCGGTCTGAGCGAGGCGCAGTTCCCGTCGCTGCTCGACCGCTATCCGCACGAGTTCTCCGGGGGACAGCGCCAGCGCCTGGCGATCGCGCGCGCGCTGATCGTCGACCCGAAACTGCTGGTGCTCGACGAGCCGACCAGCGCGCTCGACGTCACGATCCAGAAACAGGTGCTGGCCCTGTTGCAACGTTTCCAGCGTGAACGCCGACTCAGCTACCTGCTGATCACGCACGATGTCGAAGTCATCCGCGCGATGGCGCACCGGGTCATTGTCATGAAGGACGGCGCGATCCTCGAGCACGGAAGCGTCGGGCAGGTGTTGGACGCGCCCGGGCATCCGTACACGCAAAAGCTCGTCGCCGCGGCGCTGGCCGATTGAGAACAGGAAGAGGGTCGGATGTCGAATACCGGATACGAGCGCAAGGGCGCGTGGCGTGCCGCGCTGGCCTGCATGGCGGCGCTGGCGGTCGCGATGGGGCTCGGGCGTTTCGCGTTCACGCCGATGCTCCCCATCATGCTGCACGAGGGAAAGCTCGACCTGCAGGGTGGTGGACTGCTCGCTTCGCTGAACTATCTCGGCTACTTCATCGGTGCCCTGTCCTGCGCGGCAATCCGCCTGCGTGCGCCGGTGATGGTGCGCAGCGGCCTCGTGGCGACGGCGTGTCTGTTGCTCGGCATGGGATTGCTCCACGACTTCACGGCCTGGGGCGTCCTGCGCACGGCCGCAGGCGTGATGAGCGCGTGGGTCTTCGTCTTCGCGTCGGGTTGGGGGCTGCGCCGGCTGGCCGAGACCGGCTTTCCGACGCTGGGCGGCGTGATCTTCACGGGGCCGGGCATCGGGATCGCGTTCACCGGGCTGCTCGGCGGCGCCATCGGCCGCTGGGGGTCCGATGCCGCGTGGATGGGCTTCGGCATCATGGCGCTCGTCCTGATCGCCGTGATCTGGCGCGTCTTCGACGACGGCCATGTCGTCTCGACGGCAGCCGCGAACGCTGGCGCATCCGCTGCTGCGCCGGCGACGCCCGTGCTCACCGAGGAGAACCGCCGGGATGCGCGGTGGCTGGTCGGCATCTACGGGCTGGCCGGCTTCGGGTACATCATCACCGCGACGTTCCTGCCGGTGATCGCGCGCCAGGCGCTGCCGGGATCGTCGTGGCCCGACTATTTCTGGCCGCTTTTCGGCCTGGCGATCGTGCCCGGCGCATTGATCGGGGCCCAGGCTCCTGCCCGATGGGACAACCGCATGCTGTTGTCGGGTGCCTACGCGATGCAGGCCGCGGGGGTGGTGCTGTCGGTGACGTGGCCTACGGTCGTGGGCTTCGCACTGGGAAGTCTGCTGCTTGGCCTTCCCTTCACTGCGCTCACGCTTTTCGCGATGCGGGAGGCGCGGCGGCTTCGGGGCAATGCGGCTGCCGCGCTGATCGGCTATTGCACGGCCTCCTACGGGGTGGGGCAGATTCTCGGGCCGCTGTTCGCCGCTCCGCTGGCGCAGCGCACGGGCTCGTTCGCGGTGCCGCTGCTGGTCGCCGCAGCGGTGCTGGCGGTCGGCTCCGCGCTCTTCTTCCGGGTCTGGTCGACCGCTTCGAAGGCGCCATCCCAGTCGCCGGTCGGCTGATGTAGGTCCAAAGTCCCTCGATCGAGGAAGCATTTGGCATATAATCCGGGGCTCACGACCAAACGGGCGGGTACCAACCGCCCGTTTTTTATTGGTCGAAGCATTCTCGAACATTCGATATCGCAGGCGTGGGCTGCCTACGGATCATCGGGCAACCCCAAAGGCGCATTCAGACACGTGGCATTGCAGCAAACAGTGGAGCAAACCGTGGCCGGTCTCGGCTACGACCTGATCGAGATCGAACGCTCGGCAGGTGGATTGTTGCGTGTGACGATTGATTTGCCCTGGTCTGCCCCCAGCTCGGAAGCTGTCGCCGCGGGCATGCCCGAACCATTCATCACGGTCGAGGATTGCGAGAAGGTCACGCGTCAGCTCCAGTTCACGCTGGAGGTCGACGGCGCCGAATACAAGCGGCTGGAGGTTTCCTCGCCCGGTATCGATCGTCCCTTGCGCGGCGAAAAGGATTTCGAGCGTTTCGTCGGCGAAATCATCGACGTGACGCTCAAGGCGCCCATGGGTGCCGCGGCGGGCGGGCAGGTGTCCGCCAGCCGCAAAAAGTTTCGCGGCACGCTCGAGCGTGCCGATGGCGGGGGCTGGCAGATCGTCTGGAGCGACGCGCCGGTTGCCAAACCCGGACAGAAGATCAGCAAGAAGCGAGCACTGGCGCCGTTGCAGGCGCTCGGTTTCGCCCTGGACGAACTGCGCGAAGCGCGGCTCGCGCCGATCGTGGATTTCAAGGGCCGCAGGGCCAAAACCCCAGAGGGTTTTCCGTCGGATCAGCATCCCGATGGTTTTTCGGACATTGGCGGCACGGACGTGTCGGACTGAAAAGAGGAGCGTAGAGGCATGAATCGCGAAATGTTGATGTTGGTGGATGCGATCTCGCGCGAGAAGAACGTCGAGCGCGACGTGGTTTTCGGCGCGGTCGAATCCGCGCTGGCCCAGGCCACCAAGAAGCTCCATCAGGGCGACGTGGACATCCGCGTCGCGGTCGACCGCGACAGCGGCGAGTACGAGACCTTCCGCCGCTGGCACGTCGTTCCCGACGAGGCCGGCCTGCAGCTGCCCGATCAGGAAATCCTGCTGTTCGAAGCCAAGGAGGAGATGCCCGACATCGAGGTCGACGAATACATCGAGGAGACGGTGGATTCGGTTCCGATCGGCCGGATCGGCGCGATGGCCGCCAAGCAGGTCATCCTCCAGAAGATCCGCGACGCCGAGCGCGAGATGCTGCTCAACGACTTCATGTCGCGCGGCGACAAGATCTTCGTCGGCACGGTCAAGCGCCTGGACAAGGGCGACATCATCGTGGAGGCCGGCCGCGTCG
>JAKONL010000441.1 GCA_022701965.1 Burkholderiaceae bacterium
CGACGTCGGGCTCGAAGTCGCGCCCAAGCGCGGCACCGGCGTCTTCTTCAGCTACGACCGGCCCGACCCCGCCACCCGCAGCCTGCACGGCGGTGCGCCGGTGCTCGTCGGCGAGAAGTGGGTCGCGACCAAGTGGCTGCGCGAACGGGAGTTCGCATGAGGGTCCATGCCAACGGCATCCAGATCGAGGTCGAGGATTCGGGCCGCGCGAACGATGGCCGCCCGGTGGTGCTGCTCGTCATGGGGCTGGGGATGCAGCTCATCGCCTGGCCGGACCGCCTGGTGGCGTCGCTCGTCGAGGCGGGTTTCAGGGTCGTGCGCCACGACAACCGCGACATCGGCCTGAGCCAGGGTTTCGACGAGCGCGGCACCGGCAACATGCTCTGGCAGGGGCTGCGCTACCGGATGGGCCTGCAGGTGCGTTCGGCCTACACGCTGCAGGACATGGCGGACGACGCACTCGGCGTGCTCGACGCCCTGGGCATCGAACGCGCGCACGTCGTCGGCGCCTCGATGGGCGGGATGATCGCGCAGCGCCTCGCCGCCCGCGCGCCGAAGCGCGTCGCAAGCCTGGTCAGCATCATGAGCTCGAGCGGCGCACGCGGCCTGCCGGGTCCGCGCGCGGACGTGCTGAGCCTGATGCTGCGCAGATTGCCGGGCAGCGACGAGGCGTCGCTGGTCGCGCACAGCATGCGGCTGGTCAAGCTGATCGCCGGGCCGGTCTATCCGCCCGACGAAGCCGACCTGCGCGCCAGGCTGACCCGGGCCTTGCGTCGTGCCCATCGTCCGAAGGGGCTGATGCGGCAGATCGCGGCGGTCGCCGCCGATACCGGGCGCGCGGCGGTGCTGCCGCGCATCGCCAGCCCGACGCTGGTGCTGCACGGCGACCTCGATCCGCTGGTGCCGATCGCCTGCGGGCGCGATACCGCCGAGCGCATCGCCGGCGCCCGCTTCGTCGAGATTGCCGGCATGGGCCACGACCTGACGCCCGAACTCTGCGACATCCTGACCACCCACATGATTCCCTTCCTCCACAGGGCCGGCGCCGGCGCGCCGGCGGCACACGCATGACGCTCGACAACACGCCCGAACAGTCGCAACTCGGCCGCCGGTCGGCCTACGTCGACCGCTACGACGCCTCCCTGCTGTTTCCGATCGCCCGCTCGGTCCAGCGCACGGCGATGGGCATCGACGAGCGCGCCCTTCCGTTCTTCGGCGCCGACCTGTGGACCGCGTTCGAGCTCAGCTGGCTGAACGCGCGCGGCAAGCCCCAGGTCGCCATCGCCCACGTCACCGTGCCGTGCGAGACGCCCAACATCGTCGAGAGCAAGTCGTTCAAGCTCTACCTCAACAGCTTCAACAGCAGCGTATTCGCCGATGCCGATGCCGTGCGCGAACGGCTCAAGGCCGACCTCGCGGAAGCCGCCTGGCGCGGCAGCGGCCGCAGCGGCGGCATCGGCGTGCGGCTGCTGACACCGGAGCAATTCGACCGCGAGCAGGTCCACGAGCTCGACGGCCTCGACCTCGACCGGCTCGACATCGAATGCACGCACTACGAGCCGGCGCCGGAGCTCCTGCGAAGCGACCCGACGCTCCCGGAAGTCTCGGAGACGCTGACGAGCCGGCTGCTCAAGAGCAACTGCCTAGTCACCGGTCAGCCCGACTGGGGCAGCGTGCAGATCCGCTACAGCGGCCCGCCGATCGACCAGGCCGGGCTGCTGGCCTACATCGTGAGCTTCCGCAACCACAACGAGTTCCACGAGCCCTGCGCCGAGCGGATCTTCCGCGACATCCTGGCGCGGTGCGGACCGCACAAGCTGAGCGTCTATGCGCGCTACACCCGTCGTGGCGGTCTCGACATCAATCCGTTCCGGACCAGTTTTCCGCAATCGCTTCCCGCCAATGTCCGCACCGGCAGACAGTAGGTGAGCTCCTACATTTTCGTCGACCCGGCCATTCGATAATCGGAAACTTTGTCAAGGAATTAAGACTGTGAACGTGTTGATCGTCGACGACAACCAGGCAGCCGCGGACCTGCTGCAGGAGCTGCTTTCGCTCCAGGACCACACCGCCCGCTGCTGCTACACCGCGCGCGAGGCGCTGGAGGCCAGCAAGGCCGAGAGCTTCGACGTCGCACTCGTCGACATCACGCTGCCCGACCTGCCCGGCACGGAGGTCGCGCGCCAGTTGCGCGACGCCGGCCGGCCGCCCCTGCTGGTGGCGGTGACGGGTCTGTCTGCGCAGGACACCGGCGGTGCGAACGCCGGGCTGTTCGATCATCATCTGCAGAAGCCGATCGATTTCGACGCGCTCGACCGCATCCTCGAGCAGGCGTCGGCCCGTCCCGCCGCCGATCGATGAAGGCATCTCCTTCCGCGCGCAGCTGGATCGCCGCGGGCGTGCGGCACGAACTGCTGACGCGCGCCTTGCCGGCACTTCGGCACGACATGTCGGCACCGGTATCGGTCATGCGCATGGGCCTGCTGATGCTGCGCCGGCAGATCGCGGCACCGACGATCGATCCCGCCGTCTGCGAGCAGCGTGTCGCGCTCATCGACAGCCAGATCGGCGAACTTGTCGCTGCCGTCCGCTCGCTGCGCGACTGGGAGCTCGCCACCAATGACGAAGGCATCACGCGCACGGCGCTGGTCACGCAGTGCGTCGGGCTGATGCGCGCCGCCTTCGACCTGCACGGCGTGCGGCTCGACGTAGAGGAGTCGCTGCTGGCTCCATCGGACGGCGCAGCGGTGCATCCATCGGGCGCTGCGCTGCGGTACCTGCTGCTCGGCGTCCTGGGACACCTGCACGACAGCATCGCGAATGTCGTCGGCATCTCGGTCAAGGCCGATGGCGACGCCGGACTCTGCGTGAGCGCGGTCACCGGCGCGTCGGAAGAGGCCGGTGAAGTCGACGCCGGTCCCGGTGCGCATCGGGCGCCGCGCGCCCTCGCCATCGACGCCATCGCACTCCAGTCCCTGGCCGAGGACCTGGGCTATCTGCTGGTGATCGATCGCGACACGGTCTGCTTCGCGCTGACGCCGGCCTGAGCCTTCGTTTTCGACGCCGCCGACGCCGACGCCTTCGAGATGGTCGAGGCTGCCATGCGGGTCTCGCGTGCCGAACGTCGCCGGTGGTCTTGCAGGAAGGCCAGCAGCCGGCCTTCCGCGGCATACAGCCGGCGCGTGGTCTTCGTCCGTCCCGAGATCCGGTTCCATATGTTCGTCATCGCGCCGGCATCCGTTGAAAGCGTCGTGCCGAGCGCCAGCACCGCCGGGTGCACGTAGGCCTTCTTGCAAACCGCCGGCGTGTTTCCCAGTTGCTTCGCGACTGCGGCGATGACCTCCTTGGCGTTGTAGCGCATGGCCGGCGTCGCATCCGTGGCCTCCGGGTTGTTGCAGGCCAGGCGCGTGAGTTCGAGCGCCTGGACGGTGCCGTGCCAGGTGCGGAAGTCCTTGGCGGTGAAATTCTC
>JAKONL010000483.1 GCA_022701965.1 Burkholderiaceae bacterium
GCCGTGCACCATGAGGGCGACACCGATGCTCGCGCGGATGCGGGCCAGACGCTCCTGCAGCCGGATCGGATGCTCGATGCGCGCGAGGAGCTGGCGCAGCAGCATCTCGCACTGCGCCTGGCTGGCGACCGGCAGGACCAGTGCGAACTCGTCGCCACCTACGCGTGCCACCGCCGCGTCGTGAGGCAAGGCGCTGCGCAGCCGGCGAGCCACTTCCCGCAGGACGACGTCGCCCCCGAGCGGGCCGAACTCGTCGTTGATGTCGCGCAGCCGGTCGATGTCGAGGTAACACACCGCCAGCAGCCGTTCCGCATCCTCGGCATGGGCGCGCAGGGGCATGTCGTCGAACGACGGCACCCGGTTGGCCAGGCGCGTGAGGGCGTCGCGTCGCTCCAGCAGACCCAGGCGCTCGGCACGCAGGCCGGTGGCGGCGGGAATGAGCGTCCACAGGACACAGCGATCGTCCATGCGCTCGCCGCGCAAATCCACCAGCAGAGGATGACCGTTGTGCGTGCGCAGTGCGATGCGCGAGCGCTGGGAAGCGCCGCGGGCCGGCACCGGCATGTCGCCACCCTGCCCCGCTTCGCCACCTTCGGACGGCACGGCGCAGATGTCGGCGAACGGCATGTCGATCAGGGCGCCGATGGCGTAGCCCAACAGATCGTGGGCATCCTCGTCCGCCCACAGGATCTGGCCGTCGCAGGTCTTGAGATGGCCGAAAGGCGCTCGCGGTGTCATGACGATCTCACCGCCGGCGTTCGGCACCCTGTACCGCGTAGTGCTCGACCTTGTCCTGGTACATCGACTGGTCGGCGCGCATCAGGGCGTTGTCGATCGACTCACCGCTCGCGCAGGTGGCGATGCCCAGGGCGAAGCTCAGGGTGTGGCCGCTGCGCCCGGCGTAGAACTGGTTGTTGAGTTCGAGCAGCGCCATCAGGCGATCGCGCATCGCCTGCGCGCCCCGCTCGTCGGTCGCCGGCAGCAGGACGACGAACTCGTCGCCGCCGATGCGCGCCGGCCAGGCGGGTTCGTCGACCGCCTTCGACAGCACCTCGCCCGCGCGGCGCAGCAACGCGTCGCCCGCGGCGTGGCCTTCCTCGTCGTTGATCTGCTTGAGGCCGTTGAGATCGACCGACATCACCGACACCGGCCACGGCCCCTTGCGCTGCAGGCGGTTGAGTTCTTCGGTGTAGAAGGTGCGGTTGCGCAGTTGCGTGAGCACATCGTGCTTGCCGAGGTACTCGAGGTAGGCCTCGGCCTTCTTGCGCGCGGTGATGTCCATGAGCGAGACGAGCACCATGCTCCAGTCGTCCCGATGGTCCTCCAGGACCGAGAACTGCATGTGGATGTGCACCGGCTCGCCGTTGAGCGAGTAGTTGCAGACCTCGCGATGCTGCTGCATCTTGCCGACCCACAGATCCTGCAGCTGTTCGGCGAACGAATCGCGCATCTCGTCGCGGAAGATGCGCGGGATGTTCTCCAGCAGCGTCTTCTTGTCGGATGCGGCGAACATGCGCAGCGTCTCCCGGTTCACGTCGATCACGCGGATCTCCTGCATGCAACGCATGACGAACTCGGGATGGACCTTGAGGAAGGTGTCGAAATCGCTGATGCCGCGCTCGCGCAGGGCGTCGAGCAGGCGCTTGACGGCGCTGAAATCCTCCACCCAGAGCGAGACGGGCGAATGCTCGAACAGGCCGTGCGCATAGCGGGCGCTCTCCTCGCGCTGCCGCTCCGCCTGCGCCTGGCGCGTGATGTCGTCGAGCGAGACGAGGACGCGGTCCCAGGTGGTCTCGTGACCGGGCAGGATGCGGATGCGCAGGCACACGTCGAGCCGGCGGTCGTCGAGCGCGTAGTTCACGGTGCGGCTCTCCACCAGCAGCCGACCCTGCCAGAGCGCATCGAACTCGCGGATCACGCCATCGATCATGTCACCGCGGAAGATCCGGCCGAGATTGGCCACGAGTTCGTCCTGGCTCGCGGCGGCGAAGAGCGTCAACGTGGTCTCGTTGACCCGCAGCACGCGCAGCTGTGCCACGCATTCCTTCACGCGCTCGCCATCGGCGCGGAGGAAAGCCGCCAAGTCGACGACGCCTTCGGCGCGCCAGCGGTCGAACAACTGCTTCAGACCGCTGTAATCCTCGAGCCAGAGCGAGACGGGCGCCAGGTCGAACATGGATTCGAAATCGGTGGCGGGCGGCATGGGACTGTCGGGCGAGGTCATGGAGCGGAAGCCTGCAAGAGGCGGGCCGGACGCTCGCGCGTGACCCAGTTGAACAATGGCGTGGCCATCAGCGTCGTGAGGATCGCCATCAGCACCAGGATGGAAAACAGACCACCCTCGATCACGCCGGCCTGCAGACCGATGTTGATGATGATGAGTTCCATCAGGCCGCGCGCGTTCATGAGCGCGCCGATGGCCATCGCGTCGCGCGGACTCTCACCCGAGACGCGCGCCGCCGCCCAGCAGGCGATGCCCTTGCCGCCGACCGACGCCGAGATGATCGCCGCCGCAGCCAGCAGGATGCCAGGCTCGAACAGCACGGCCATGCGCGTGTTGAGTCCCGAGTAGGTGAAGAACATCGGCAGCAGGAAGATCACCACGAAGGGCTGGAGCTGTTCGCGCAGCTTCTGCGTCAGTGCGCCACGTGGCATGACCGCACCGAGGAGGAAGCCACCGAACACCGCGTGGATGCCGATGGCGTCCATCGCGAACGCGCTGAGCGCGAACAGCGCCAGCACGGTGGCCAGCAGGGTCGAGCCCAGCGGCGCGTCGGGACGCACGTGCCGGGCCA
>JAKONL010000485.1 GCA_022701965.1 Burkholderiaceae bacterium
GTGATCGCGGCGGGGGACAGCCACACCACGACGCACGGCGCGATGGGCGCGCTGGGCTTCGGCATCGGCAGCAGCGAGATCGAGCATCTGCTCGCGACGCAGACGCTGGTGTACGGCGTGATGCGCAGCATGCGGGTGTCCGTCACGGGCCGGCTGGGACGCGGCATCACGGCCAAGGACCTGGTGCTGGCACTGATCCGGCAGATCGGCGCCGACGGCGCGAGCGGGCACGTCATCGAATACACCGGACAGGCCGTCTCCGAGCTCGACGTCGAGGGCCGCCTGACCCTGTGCAACATGAGCGTCGAGGCCGCGGCGCGCGGCGCCATCGTCGCGCCCGACGACCGGCTGTTCGACTATCTCCACGGCCGGCCGCGCGCACCCGTGGGTGCGCAGTGGGACGCCGCCCTGATCGCCTGGAAGACGCTGCGCAGCGACGACGACGCCGTCTTCGACACCGAAGTGGCTCTCGATGCGTCGGCGATCGCTCCGATGGTGACCTGGGGCACCAGTCCCGATCAGGGCGCGACCATCGACGCCGCGGTGCCGGACCCCGAAGCCGAAGGCGACGCCACCCGGCGACGCGGCATGTCGCGCGCCCTGGCGTACATGGGCCTGCGTCCCGGACAGCGGCTCGACGGGATCGGCATCAGCCACGCCTTCATCGGATCCTGCACGAACGGCCGGCTCGACGACCTGCACGCCGCCGCGGCGGTGCTGCGCGGCCGTCGCGTGGCGCCGGGCGTGCGCGCGATGGCGGTGCCGGGATCGACCACGGTGCGCATGCAGGCCGAGGCGGACGGCACGGCCCAGGTGTTTCGCGACGCCGGCTTCGAATGGCGCCAGGCCGGCTGCTCGATGTGCGTGGCCATGAACGAGGACCACCTCCTGCCGGGAGATCGCTGCGCCTCCAGCACCAACCGCAATTTCGAGGGGCGGCAGGGTGCGGGTGCACGCACCCACCTGATGAGCCCTGCGATGGTGGCAGCGGCCGCCGTCACCGGAACGATCACCGACGTCCGCAACCTGCTGCCCTGCTAGCTCCGATCGATTCCATGGAACCTTTCACATCGCTCACCGGCGTGGCGGCGGCGTTGCCGCAGGCCAACCTCGACACCGACCAGATCATGCCCAAGCAGTTCCTGAAAGGTGTCGGCCGGCAGGGATTGGGGGAAGGATTCCTCTTCGACCTCCGCTTCGAGTCGCCGGGCAACCCGCGCCGGGACTTCGTGCTCAACCAGGCCCCCTGGGATCGCGCATCGATCCTGATCACCGGTCCCAACTTCGGCTGCGGCTCCAGCCGCGAGCACGCGGTCTGGGGCCTGCGCGAGCTGGGACTGCGATGCGTCATCGGCTCGACGTTCGGCGGCATCTTCGGCGACAACTGCGCCCGCAATGGCGTGCCGGCCATCAGCATCGCGCCCGAGGAAGTCGATCGGCTGATGGCACTCGCGGGCGACCCGGCGCGCTGCCGGCTCACGGTCGACCTCGAAGCGCAGACGATCGCCACGCCAGCCGACGCGCAGGTCCTGCGGTTCGATTTCGACCCGCTGCGCCGCCGCATGCTGCTCAACGGACTGGATGCGGTCGGGCTGACGCTGCAGCACGCCGACGACATCCGTCGCTTCGAGACAGTGCATCTCGGGCGGCAACCCTGGCTGGTCTGACGCGTCGTTCCCACGTTTCCGATTCCGATTCCGACCCGCATCGTCGGGGTATCGGCGAGAAGACGCCGGTACCGATCGACCGACTCCGAACGCGAAATTCGTCTCAGAGATGCACTGCGGCAGCCGCACCGACGATCAGTCCGAGTCCGGCCAGCACGAACATGCCGTATTCCAGCCATTTCTTGCGGGTGATCAGCGCGATGGCGGCGAGAGCGATGGAGACCTGCAGCACCGTGGTGGCCTGTGCCCAGCGATGATGCTGGTGCATCTGCTCTTCGGACTGGCGATCCCAGCCGGTGGCGTCGGCCTCGAGCTTCTGCGCAGCGGTCTGGATCTCGTTCTTTTCCTTCTCGTAACGATCCACCTTGATCTGCAAGGCCGCTTTTCGATCCTCAGGCGCCATGTCGCGAGCGAACTCGGCGAGCGACTGCTTCGTGCTTTTCGCCTGGAAGTAGTTCCACTGGTTCGACGCCTCGGTCTTCTTGATGGCTGCGTTGTTCTTGTACAACCCGGCATTGGCCTGGGTCGCTCCCCCCATGTACGAGAAGACCGCCCCGACCGTCGCGATGACCGCGGTGCACACCGCGATCTGGTTGGTCATGCTCTTGCGACCCGGCTCGTCGTGCGCGGGGCCGTCATGGCCGTCGTGGCCGCCATGGGCGGCGTGTTCGAGTTCGTGGTCGTGCGGACCATGCACGTGGAAGCCTTGTCCGGACATCTTGATTTTTCCCTTTTGATATTTCGACGAGACAGACCGTTGCCGGAATGATGGACGGGATCGGAGTCGTCCTGGAGGCGGCTACTGCTGCCGGCCGATGCGGACGGCGAAGCAGGCCAGGTAGTCGACCTGAACGTATTGCCGCGAGAGAGCTCGTACCCGGCACGGCCCGCCTGGCAGGCCGTCACTATAAGCATCATCGACCCTCGCCGAGCAGTGGACGTTGCGCACCGGGCCCGGAAGGGGCACGATGGCGCGGACACCGCGACCTCGCCCGCGGTTCGTCCGATCAGGGTGCCGACGGCACCCTTCTTCAACCAACGCCGGTGGTGCTCTTGTCCTTTCTCTGGCCTCATGCACTCTGGCTGCTGATCGTTCCGGCGATGCTGCCTGCACTCTATGTGTGGCTGCAGCGCCGGCGGACCCGTGCCGTGCTGGCGTACAGCAACCTGAACGTCGTCCGCGCCGCGGCGACCCGCAGCTGGCGTCGCCACTTGCCGCCGACGCTGTTCCTGGTCGCCTGCGTGCTGCTGCTGGTTGCAGCGGCCCGTCCGGTCGCCAGGGTCCCCTTGCCCTGGGCACGCTCGTCGATCTTCCTGGCCATCGATGTGTCGCTCAGCATGCGTGCGGGCGACGTCCAGCCCACGCGCATGGTGGCTGCGCAGGAGGCGGCGAAATCGTTCCTGCGCGAACTGCCGTCGGGCATCGAGGTCGGCCTGGTCACCTTCGCGGGCAGTGCGCACGTGGCCCAGCGCGCCACCCTCGACCGCAGCTCGCTGGTCGCGAGCATCGACGCCTTCCAGATGCAATTGGGTACCGCCGTGGGCGACGCCATCGTGCAATGCCTGGCGGAGATCTTTCCCGAGCATCGCATCGATATCGGGCGGCTGATGATGGGCAACGCGTCGGGCAGGGGCCGCAGCCTGGACGAGCGCGACAGGCCGGCTCCGCCGCATTTCGAACCTGTGGCGCCGGGTTCGTACGACGCGGCCGCCGTCATCCTGCTCAGCGACGGCCGCCGCACTTCGGGGATCGATACCCTGGCCGCGGCCAGGATGGCCGCCGAACGTGGCGTGAAGGTCTACGTGATCGGGCTCGGGACGGTCGATGGCGACGCGACGATGCCCGACGGCATGGCCATCT
>JAKONL010000510.1 GCA_022701965.1 Burkholderiaceae bacterium
TCAAGACCAATCTGGAGGCCGCGCAGGCGATCGCGCGGCAGCTGCGCCTGCGCAACCTCGGGGGCATCGTGATCGTCGACTTCATCGACATGGTGCGCGACGACCATCGCGAACAGGTGCTCGGCGAATTCCGCAAGCAGCTCGCGCGCGACCGCGTGAAGACCAGCGCCGGCGGCTTCTCGCCGCTCGGGCTGGTGGAGATGACGCGCAAGCGCACGCGCGAATCGCTCGCTCACATGCTGTGCGAACCGTGCGTGGCGTGCGGCGGGCAGGGCATCGTGAAGACCGCCCGCAGCGCGGCCTACGACGTGATGCGCGAGATCCTGCGCGAAGCGCGGCAGTTCAATCCGCGCGAATTCCGGATCGTCGCCGCGCCCCAGGTGATCGAGCTGCTGCTGGACGAGGAGAGCCAGCACCTGGCCGGCCTCAGCGACTTCATCGGCAAGCCGATCTCCCTGCAGTCCGAGCCGGCGCTGGGTCAGGGCCAGTTCGACGTGATCCTGCTCTAGATCGTCCTCACGGCGTTGGCGGGACGGCGCGGCTCAAAGCGTCGCGGATTGGCCCGGCGCGGCGGCGCGAACGGCACGGCTCTGCAGGCGTGCGTACAGGCCGTCGAGTGCCATCAGCTGCGCGTGGCTGCCTTGCTCGGCGATGCGGCCGCGTTCCATCACCACGATGCGGTCGGCATGCTGAATGGTGCTCAGGCGGTGGGCGACGATCAGGGTGGTGCGGCCGTGCATCAACGTCGCCAGCGCGTCCTGCACGAGGCGTTCGGATTCGGTGTCGAGCGCGGACGTGGCCTCGTCGAGCAGCAGGACCGGCGCGTCCTTGTAGAGCGCACGCGCGATCGCCAGGCGCTGGCGCTGGCCGCCGGAGAGCTGCGTGGCGTTGTGGCCGAGCACGGTGTCCATGCCCTGCGGGAGGCTTGCCACGTGCGCGCTCAGGTTGGCGGCCTCCACGCAACGCGCGACGCGTTCGCGGTCCATGACGCCGCCGAGCGCGACGTTGGCAGCGAGGGTGTCGTTGAGCATCACGACGTCCTGGCTCACCATCGCGAACTGCGCGCGCAGGCTCTTCAGGCGCCATTCGGCCAGCGGGCGGCCGTCGAGCAGCACCTCGCCATTGCTCGGCAGCACGAAGCGCGGCAGCAGGCTGACCAGCGTGGTCTTGCCGGAGCCCGACGGCCCGACGAACGCCACCGTCTCGCCGGGCTCGATCACCAGATCGACGCCGTCGAGCGCGCTCGCCTCGTCCTCGCCGCGATAGCGCACCCGGACGCCCCGCAGCTCGATGCGGCCCGAGGCGCGTGGCATCGACACCGAGCCCTGCTGCTCCGGCGCCACGTCGTCGACGAGTGCCATGCCGCGCTCCAGCGCAGCCAGGCCGCGCGTGATCGGATTGGCCATGTCGGCCAACCGCCGGATCGGCGCGATCAGCATCAGCATCGCCGTGATGTAGGCGACGAAACCGCCGACCGTGAGGCCCTGCTCGTTGCTCTGCCAGAGCGCGATCATCACCACCACCGACAACGCGACCGCCGCGAGCAGCTGCGTGAGCGGCGTCATGGCGGCCGACGCGATGGTCGACTTCACGGCGAGCCGGTTGAGGGTCTGGCTCAGGCGCTCGAAGCGCTCGCCCTGGTCGGCTTCGGCGCCGTGCAGACGCACCATGCGGTGCGCGAGCACGTTCTCCTCGACCACGTAGGCGAGGTCGTCCGTGGCGGTCTGGCCGAGTCGCGTGAGGTGGTAGAGCCGCTTGGACAGGACCTTCATGATCCAGGCCACGCCCGGCACGAGAAGGCCGACGATCAGCGTGAGCTTCCAGTTCAGGTAGATCAGGTAGAAGAGCAGCGCCACCATCGTGAAACCGTCGCGCGAGAGGCCGAGCAGCGCCTGCACCAGCAGCATCGAACCGGTCTGGACCTCGTAGACGACCGTGTTCGACAGCGTGCTCGCCGATTGCCGGGTGAAGAGCGCCAGTTCGGCCGACAGCAACCGCTCGAACAGCACGCGCCGCAGACGCTGCATGCCCTCGTTGGCGATGCGCGCCAGCGCGTATTGCGAGACGAACTGGGCGACGCCTCGCACCGCGAACAGGCCGACGATGAAGGCAGGCACCGTCCACAACGCCAACTGGCCGCGCGTGAAGCCGCGATCGAGCAACGGCTTGAGCAGGGCCGGCATCAGCGGTTCGGTGATGGCGGCGGTGAGCGCGGCACCGAGCGCGATGACCCACCAGCGACGCGAACCCGCGAACCACGTCATCAGGCGGGAGAGGCGGCGGAACAGGGAAGGCCGCGCGCTGTCGCCGGACGGAGAGGAGGGCATGGGCGCGGATTCTAAGGGCGCCACCGGGCCTAGCCGCCCACGGCAGTGTGTACGATACGGCACGCCGACGCCGGTGAACTTTGTCCCCGGAACCCTCTCCGAACCGCATGAACAAGCCGTTGCCAGATCTCCTCCCGACTCCTTCCTCATCGTTCACCGCCCGCCGCAGTCTCGTCGCGGCCATGGCCGCTTCCCCACTGATTCCCGCCGCGGCCCAGTTCCGGGTCGAGGTGTCGGGCGTCGGGCTCACGCAGCTGCCCATCGCACTGGCACCGTTCAAGGGCCAGGATGCGTCGCCGCAGAAGATCTCCACCATCGTCCAGGCCGACCTCGAGCGCAGCGGCCAGTTCCGGGGTGTCGATGCGTCCGGCCAGGATCTGGACGAGGCCTCGCGGCCCGATCTCACGCTGTGGCGCCAGCGCACCGCCGATTCGCTGGTCGTGGGCAGCGTGACGCGCCTGGCCGACGGCCGTTTCGATGTGCGCTTCCGGCTCTGGGACGTCGTGCGCGGCCAGGACCTCGGCGGGCAGAGCTACACGGTGCCGCAGGGCGACCTGCGGCTCGCGTCGCACCGGATCGCCGACTATGTCTACGAGAAGCTGACCGGCGAGAAGGGCATCTTCTCGACGCGCATCGCCTACGTGACGAAGGCCGGCAGCCGGTATAGCCTCTGGGTCGCCGATGCCGACGGAGAAAACGCCCAGGCGGCACTGGCGAGTCCGGAGCCGATCATCTCTCCGGTCTGGTCGTCCAACGGGTCGCAGCTGGCCTATGTGTCTTTCGAGTCGCGCAAGCCGGTGATCTACGTGCACAACGTGTCGACCGGGCAGCGCAGGCTGCTGGCGAATTTCCGCGGCTCCAACAGCGCGCCGGCGTGGGCGCCGGACGGCGGTTCGCTCGCCGTGACGCTCAGCCGCGATGGCGGCTCGCAACTCTTCAGCATTTCCGCGGCGGGCGGCGAGCCTCGACGGCTCACGCAGAGCAGCAGCATCGACACCGAACCGGTGTTCTCGGCCGACGGCGGAACAATCTATTTCGTGAGCGACCGCGGTGGTGCGCCGCAGATCTACAAGATGGGCGCGAGTGGTGGAACACCAACACGCGTGACGTTCAACGGTTCTTACAATATCTCACCATCCATCAGCGGCGACGGCCGGTGGTTGGCCTACATC
>JAKONL010000520.1 GCA_022701965.1 Burkholderiaceae bacterium
GACGGCGAGCAGCATCTCCTTGGTGAAGTACAGGTCGCCGCGCTTCTCGCCGTGGTATTCGAGGATGTGCGTCTCCACGATCGAATCGACCGGGCAGCTTTCTTCGCAGAAGCCGCAGAAGATGCACTTCGTCAGGTCGATGTCGTAGCGGGTCGTACGACGCGAGCCGTCTTCGCGCACATCGGATTCGATGGTGATCGCCACGGCCGGGCAGACCGCCTCGCACAGCTTGCAGGCGATGCAGCGCTCTTCGCCGTTCTCGTAGCGGCGCAGTGCGTGAAGACCGCGGAAACGCGGCGACAGCGGCGTCTTCTCTTCGGGAAACTGGACGGTTATCTTGCGTTTGAACGCGTAACGCCCGGTCAGGACCATGCCCTTGAACAGCTCCGTGAGCATGAAGCTCTTGAAGAAGTCCTTGACCGAGAACGAGGATGGGGAGGCAACAACAGCCGACATCGTGTATTAGCTCCGCTTATTTCCAGATGTTCCAGGGCGTCTGCATCCAGCCCCCGACCACCAGCAGCCACACCAGGGTGACCGGAATGAAGATCTTCCAGCCCAGACGCATGATCTGGTCGTAGCGGAAGCGCGGGAAGGTGCCGCGAATCCAGATGAACAGCGAGACGACGAAGAAAGTCTTCGCAGCCAGCCAGATCCATCCGGGGATGAAATCGAGGAAGCCGACCGGCGACAACCAGCCGCCGAGGAACATCAGCGCCGCCAGCACCGAGACGAGCCACATGCTCGCGTACTCGGCCAGGAAGAAGATCGCGAAACCCATGCCCGAATACTCGACCATGTGGCCGGCGACGATCTCGGCCTCGCCTTCGACCACGTCGAACGGATGCCGATTGGTCTCGGCCACGCCGGAGATCACGTAGACCACGAAGATCGGCAGCAGCGGCAACCAGTTCCAGGACAGGAAACCGAGGCCCAGATCGGCACCCATTCCCCTGCCCTGCACCGCGACCACGTCACCGAGGTTCAGGCTGCCCGTCACCATGATCACGACCACGAGGCAGAAGCCCATCGCGATCTCGTAGCTGACCATCTGGGCCGATGCACGCAGCGCGCCCAGGAACGCGTACTTCGAATTCGACGCCCAGCCGGCGATGATCACGCCGTAGACCTCGATCGAGGTGATCGCCATGATCAAGAGCAGACCCGCGTTGACGTTGGCCAGCACGGTCTCGGGGCCAAACGGGATCGCGACCCAGGCTGCCAGCGCCGGCATGATCGCCATGATCGGGCCGAGACGGAAGAGCCCCGGACTCGCCGCCGTCGGGCTGATCATTTCCTTGGTCAGCAGCTTGACCGCATCGGCGATCGGCTGCAGCAGACCGAAAGGTCCGACCCGGTTCGGGCCGTGGCGCACCTGGATGAAGCCGAGGAACTTGCGCTCCCACAACGTCAGGTAGGCGACGGCGCCCAGCAACGGCAGAAGCACGCAGATGATCTTGATCAGCGACCAGATCACCGGCCAGCCGCCAGCGGTCCACCAGTTGGCGGCGATCAGTCCGCGGCCGAAACCGTAGATGGTATCGATCATGCGGTCACCTCGAGGTGGACGACCTGCTGGCCGAGCGGCACGCCGAAGGCCGCATGCGCACTTCCACGCGCGTCCGCCGTCAGCTGCAGCGACGGAGCGCGCCGTGTGAGGCCATCGAGTTCATAAATGCGCGCCGCGACGGGCAACGCATCGTGCTCGCCCGTCGACACCTGCGCGGCGTCCACCACGATCGGGGTGTCGACCAGCAGTTCCGCCGGCAGATGCGTCGCGCCTTTGTCGACCGCACCGCGCACATGCGCCAAGACGTCCTGCGACGACTCGAACTCGAACCCCTGCAGGCCCAGCAGGTTCGCAAGGACTCGGATCACCTTCCATGCGGGACGCGCTTCGCCACGTGGCTTCACCACCGCGTGGAAACTCTGCACGCGCCCTTCCGCATTGACGAAGGTACCCGACGTTTCGGAGAACGGCGCGATCGGCAGCAGCACGTCGCTGAACGCGAGGTTCGCCTTGAACGGGCTCAGGGTCACGACCATCTGTGCGTGCTCGAGACCCTTCGGGGCCTGTGCACCGGCAGCGGAATCGAACTCGGGCTCGTTGTTGAGCAGAAGCACGGCCTTGAGTCCGCCCGACAGCATCCGGGCGGCGTCGAGTCCACCCTCGCCCGGCATCGCGCCGACCCACTGCGCGCCGACGGTATTGGCCGCCTCGGTCAGATAGCCGACGCTGGCGCCCGTCTGGGCGCCGATCCACTGCGCGACAGCGAGCAACCGCGATGCCTGCGCATGGTGCGCGGCCGCATTGCCCAGCAGGATCGCCTTGCGCTCGCCGCCCAGCAGCGACTTCGCAAGGGCCTTGGCTTCGTCGGTGGCCTCGCCCTTCGCGGGCGATGCGATGCCCTTTTCGGCACCGATGGCCGATGCGAGGTCGGCCAGGGCCTGCGCCCAGCCGGACGGCGCGGACGTCGCGACGCTGGCGAGCGACATCGCCCAGGCATCGGGCGAAGCCAGCTCGGTTTCGGAAGCGATCACGTTGACCGAAGCGCCCTTGCGCACGGCCTGACGGATGCGCTGCGCGAACAGTGGGTGATCCTTGCGCAGATTCGAACCGATGACCAGCACGCGCTGGAGATTCGACAGCGAAGCGATCGACGTGCCGAGCCACCGGACACCGCCGCTTGCAGTGAAATCCGCATTGCGCAGGCGATAGTCGATGTTCTGGCTGCCCAGGCCGCGTACCAGCGCACCGGTCAGAGCAAGCTCCTCGACCGTGCTGTGCGGGCTCACCAGTGCGCCGATGGCGGAGGCGCCGTGATCGGTCTTGATCTGGCGCAGTCCGTTCGCGACGTATTCGAGCGCGGTCTGCCAGTCAACGGCCTGCCACTGACCGCCCTGCTTGAGCATCGGCTGTGTCAGGCGCTCGTCGCCGTTGAGCGACTCATACGAGAAACGATCGCGGTCGGCGAGCCAGCATTCGTTCACGTCCTCGTTCTCGAGCGGAACGACGCGCATGACCTGGTTGTTCTTGACCTGCACGATCAGATTGGCGCCGGTCGAATCGTGCGGGCTGACCGACTTGCGGCGCGACAGTTCCCAGGTGCGGGCGCTGTAGCGGAACGGCTTGCTGGTCAGCGCGCCGACCGGGCAGATGTCGATCATGTTGCCCGACAGTTCGGAGTCGACGGTCTCGCCGAGGACGGTCGTGATCTCGGAATGCTCGCCACGATGGATCATGCCGAGTTCCATCACACCGGCCACCTCCTGGCCGAAGCGGACGCAGCGCGTGCAATGGATGCAGCGGCTCATCTCCTCCATGCTGATCAGCGGGCCGACGTCCTTGTTCAGCACGACACGCTTTTCCTCGTCGTAGCGCGAGGAGGAGCCTCCGTAGCCGACCGCGATGTCCTGCAGCTGGCACTCGCCGCCCTGGTCGCAGATCGGGCAGTCGAGCGGGTGGTTGATCAGCAGGAACTCCATCACCGACTGCTGCGCCTTGATGGCCTTCTCGCTCTTGGTGCGCACGATCATGCCCTGCGTCACCGGCGTGGCGCAGGCCGGCATCGGCTTGGGCGCCTTCTCGACGTCGACCAGGCACATCCGGCAGTTCGCCGCGATGCTGAGCTTCTTGTGATAGCAGAAGTGCGGAATGTAGGTACCCGCCTTTTCGGCCGCATGCATGATCATGCTGCCTTCGACGATGTCGACCTTCTTGCCGTCGAGTTCGATTTCAACCATATGTGTTTTCCAGCAGCGCTCAGGCCTTGGCGGGCGCTTGGGGGACGTAGCCCGGGATCAGGGCTTCGAACTCGTGACGGAAGTGCTTGATCATGGCGCGCACCGGCATCGCCGCGGCGTCGCCGAGCGCGCAGATCGTGCGGCCCTGGATGTTGTCGGCGACGGAGTTCAGCAGGTCCATGTCGCCCGACTTGCCAGTGCCCGCGTGGATGCGATCGACCACGCGCCAGAGCCAGCCGGTGCCTTCGCGGCACGGCGTGCACTGTCCGCACGACTCGTGCATGTAGAAGTACGAAAGCCGCCTGAGCGACTCGACCATCGAGCGGCTGTCGTCCATCACGATCACCGCGCCCGAGCCCAGCATCGAGCCGGCCTTCGCGATGGAGTCGTAGTCCATCGTGCAATCCATCATGATCTTCGCCGGCAGCACCGGAGAAGACGAGCCGCCGGGAATCACGGCCTTGAGCTGGCGCCCCTTGCGTACGCCTCCGGCAAGCTCGAGGAGCTTGCTGAAGGGCGTGCCCATCGGCACTTCGTAGTTGCCAGGCATCTCGACGTCGCCGCTGACCGAATAGATCTTGGTGCCGCCGTTGTTGGGCTTGCCGCACTCGAGGTAGGCCGGCCCGCCGTTGCGGATGATCCAGGGCACCGCAGCGAAGGTCTCGGTGTTGTTGATCGTCGTGGGCTTGCCGTAGAGGCCGAAGCTCGCCGGGAACGGTGGCTTGAAGCGTGGCTGCCCCTTCTTGCCCTCGAGCGATTCCAGCAACGCCGTCTCTTCGCCGCAGATGTAGGCGCCGAAACCGTGCGCCGCATGCAGCTGGAAGTTATAGCCGCTGCCCATGATGCCGTCGCCCAGGTAGCCGGCCGCGCGAGCTTCCTCGAGCGCTTCCTCGAAACGGTCGTAGGTCGCGAAGATCTCGCCGTGGATGTAGTTGTAGCCGACGCTGATGCCCATGGCGTAGGCGGCGATGGCCATGCCTTCGATCACGATGTGCGGATTGAACTGCAGGATGTCCCGGTCCTTGCAGGTGCCCGGCTCGCCTTCGTCGGAATTGCATACGAGGTACTTCTGGCCCGGAAACTGACGCGGCATGAAGCTCCACTTGAGTCCGGTCGGGAAACCCGCACCGCCCCGGCCGCGAAGCCCGGAAGCCTTCACTTCCGCGATCACCTGATCGGGCGTCATGCCTTCCGTCAGGATCTTGCGCAGCGCCTGG
Source organism: Burkholderiaceae bacterium (assembly GCA_022701965.1). Next base: position 4,962 of record JAKONL010000520.1, read on the forward strand.
TAGCCGCCGCGTGCCTCGTAGTCGGCCAGCCGCCAGTTGGTGCCGTCGAGACCCGCGTAGATCTGCGCGCCGATGTGGCGGTCGTGAAAGCAGGTCTGGACCCCAGTGGCCCGGAACTGCGAGAGGACTTGTTCGGGCGACATTATTTCGCTCCTTGCATCGACGACCCCACCGAGGCGCGCAGGCCGTCGACGAGTTGGTCGAGCTTTTCGTTGCTCATGAAACTGCACATCGTGCGATCGTTGACCAGCATCACCGGCGAGTCGGCGCATGCACCCAGGCATTCGCTCTGCTGCAGCGTGAACAGGCCGTCGGCGGTCGTGCCGCCCATCTGGATGCCGAGCTTCTTCTCGAGATGCACCAGCGCAGTGACCCCGTCGCGCAACTGGCACGGAAGATTCGTGCACACGTTGAGCTTGAAGCGACCCGTCGGGTGCTGGTTGTACATGTTGTAGAAGGTCGTGACTTCGTGCACGGCGATCTGCGGCATGCCCAGGTAGTCGGCAATGACCTTCTCGTGGTCGAGGCTCACGTGTCCGTGCTCCTGCTGGACGATCGCCAGGCACGCCATCACTGCCGACTGCGCCTGATCGGCCGGATACTTGGCGACCTCGCGTGCAAAGCGATCGAGCGTGGTCTGGCTCAGCGCCACGGAAACCTGCGGGTGGCTCGTCGTGCGGGTCGTGCTCATCGGTCGATTTCTCCGAAAACGATGTCCAGGGTGCCGATCACGGCCACGGTATCCGCGATCATGTGGCCGCGCGTCAGTTCGTCGAGCGCCGCGAGATGCGCGAAGCCAGGCGCACGGATCTTCAGGCGGTACGGCTTGTTGGCACCGTCGCTGATCAGGTAGATGCCGAACTCGCCCTTTGGATGCTCCACCGCCGCATAGGCTTCGCCTTCGGGCACGTGGAAGCCCTCGGTGAAGAGCTTGAAGTGGTGGATCAGCTCTTCCATGCTGCCCTTCATGGACTCGCGGGCCGGTGCGGCGATCTTGTGGTTGTCGGTGATGACCGGGCCGGGATTCACGCGCAGCCAGTCGACGCACTGCTTGATGATGCGGTTGGACTGGACCATCTCCTCCATGCGCACCAGATAGCGGTCGTAGCAGTCGCCCGTCTTGCCGAGCGGGATGTCGAAATCCATCCGGTCGTAGACGTCGTAGGGCTGCTTCTTGCGAAGATCCCATGCCACCCCCGAACCGCGCAGCATCGGGCCCGTCAGGCCGAGATTGAGCGCGCGCTCCGGCGTCATGACGCCGATGCCGACCGTGCGCTGTTTCCAGATGCGGTTGTCGGTGAGGAGCGTGTGGTACTCCTCCATGTGCTTCGTGAACCGCTTCGTGAAGTCGTCGATGAAATCCAGCACCGATCCCTGACGACCCTCGTTCATCCGCGCCAGCGCCTTGGCGTTCTTGATCTTGCTGACCTTGTATTGCGGCATCGAATCCGGCAGATCGCGGTAGACGCCGCCCGGACGGAAATACGCTGCGTGCATGCGCGCGCCGGATACGGCCTCGTAAACGTCGAACAGGTCCTCGCGCTCGCGGAAGGCGTAGATCAGGATCGTCGAGCTGCCGCAATCGTTTCCGTGCGAGCCGAGCCACATCAGGTGGTTCAGCAGGCGCGTGATCTCGGCGAACATCACGCGGATGTACTGCGCCCGGATCGGCACCTCGAGACCGAGCAGCTTCTCGATCGCGAGGCAGTAGGCGTGCTCGTTGCTCATCATCGACACGTAGTCGAGACGGTCCATGTAGGGCAGCGACTGGATGTACGTCTTGCCTTCGGCGAGCTTCTCGGTCGCGCGATGCAGCAGACCGATGTGCGGATCGGCGCGCTGGACGACTTCGCCGTCGAGCTCGAGCACGAGGCGCAGCACGCCGTGGGCCGCAGGATGCTGCGGCCCGAAATTGAGCGTGTAGTTCTTGATTTCAGCCATGTTCTTTGCTCAGGCGTTCAAGCGACGTCGACGGCATGCCCGCGACATCTCACTTCAGGCCACCGTAGTTTTCTTCGCGGATGATGCGCGGCGTGACTTCGCGCGGCTCGATGGTCACGGGCTGGTAGACGACGCGCTTGAGATCCTGGTCGTAGCGCATCTCGACGTGACCCGAAAGCGGAAAGTCCTTGCGGAACGGATGTCCGATGAAACCGTAGTCGGTGAGGATGCGGCGCAGGTCCTCGTGTCCTTCGAACACGATGCCGTAGAGGTCGAAGGCCTCGCGCTCGAACCAGTTCGCCGAGCTCCACAGATGCATCACCGACGGCAGCACCGGAAAATCGTCGTCGGGGCAGAAGGTCTTGACCCGGACGCGCTGATTCAGGCTCAGCGAGAGCAGATGGGAGACGGCGCAGTAGCGCGGGCCTTCCCATTCGCTGTCGCGGTAGGCGGAGTAGTCGACGCCGCAAAGGTCGATCAGCTGCTCGAACTTGCACTCGGGCGCATCGCGAAGAATCTGCATCGAAGCCAGATAGTCAGACGCCTTCACCGTGACCGTTACTTCGCCGAGGGCCAGAGAAATGCTTCTGATCTTCTCGCCGAGTACGAGCGTCAGGGTGTCTTTGAGTGCAGAGGGATCGATCGCGAAAACTGTCATGGGTAAGTCCGTTCGGTTCAGGCGCGCGCGATCGTGTTGGTGCGACGGACCTTCTGCTGAAGCTGGATGATTCCGTAGATCAGGGCTTCGGCGGTGGGCGGGCAACCCGGCACGTAGACGTCGACCGGCACGATGCGATCGCAACCGCGGACCACCGAGTAGCTGTAGTGGTAGTAGCCCCCGCCATTGGCGCACGACCCCATCGACAGCACCCAGCGCGGCTCGGCCATCTGGTCATAGACCTTGCGTAGCGCGGGGGCCATCTTGTTGCACAGCGTGCCGGCGACGATCATGAGATCGGACTGCCGCGGACTCGCACGAAACACCTCGGCGCCAAAACGCCCGATGTCATAGCGTGCAGCCGCCGCATGCATCATCTCAACCGCGCAGCAGGCCAGACCGAAGGTCATGGGCCACAACGATCCGGTCTTCGCCCAATTCACCACCGA
>JAKONL010000529.1 GCA_022701965.1 Burkholderiaceae bacterium
AGCGGCGCCGTCGTCCAGTCGTTGGGCAGGCCGCGCGCCGGACCGGCGATGCCGCCGCAGATGTTGGGCGAGGCGCATTCGATCCGGCCGTCGGCGATCACGAACGGTCCGGTCGACGACACCCCGACGCGATCGACCGATGCCGGATCGACGCCCTGCCCGGCGCAGACCTCGTCGACCAGCCGCAGGATCTGCAGCGCCAGCGCGTCGTTGTTCCCGCGCACGGCGGTCGGCTCGCTCTTGCGGCCCAGGAGGGGCGATGCGCTGTCGCGCGAAAGGCTCACGGCGACCTTGGTGCCGCCGATGTCGACGCAGGCTCTCATGGGTTCGGGGTTCCGTTGTTCGTCAGATCAGCCGGGCGACCAGCGCGGCCAGCATGCTCAGCACCACGGTGCTCGCGATCGGCAGCTGCCATTCGCGGCCGAAGGCCCTGAACGCGAAATCGCCGGGCAGCCGGCCGAAGCCGAACTTGCGCAGCCACGCCGTCAGCCCGCTCATCAGCAGGAGCGCGAGCACGACGACGATCAGCCAGCGGACCATCGGCGCCTATCCGGCCAGCGCCTCGAGCGCCTGCCGGTGGAGCTCCCGCGTCGCGGCGGCGACCACGCGTCCGTCCGAATGCAGCCCGAGCGCACGGCCTTCCCAGTCCGTGATCACGCCGCCCGCGGCCTCGATCAGCCCTGCCGGACCGAGATAGTCGTAGGGCTGCAGGCCGGCCTCGACCACCAGGTCGATCGTGCCGCCGGCAAGCTGCGCATAGCCGTAGCAGTCGCCGCCGAAGCGACGCATCGCGCAGCGCCGGCTCAGGCGGTCGAAGGCCTGCAGGTCGGCGGCCTCGAAGATGTCGGGCGAGGTGGTGACGATGCGCGCCCGGGCCACCTCGGTGCAGTCGCTGGCGCGCACGGCCTGTCCGTTGCGTTCCGCGCCGACGCCCGCCTGCCCGACCCAGCGCTCGCCGAGCACCGGCATGTCGATCATGCCGAACACCGCGCGACCGCCTTCGAGCACGCCGATCAGCGTGCCCCAGAGCGGGGAGCCGGTGATGAAGCTGCGCGTGCCGTCGATCGGGTCCAGCACCCAGATGCGGGCGGCGTCCAGGCGCTCCGGGCCATGCTCCTCGCCGTAGATGCCGTCCGAGGGAAGCATGGCGTTCAGGATCTCGCGCATGGCGGTCTCCGCGGCGCGATCGGCGATCGTCACCGGGCTCTCGTCGGCCTTGGTGACGATCGCCAGCGCGGTGCGGAAATGCGCCATGGAATGCATCGCCGCGGCGTCGGCGAGGGCGTAGGCGGTGCGCCGCATTTCAAGGTCGGGATTCATGGACATCGATTAGAACCGAGAGCACCGGGCTGGTCGACGGTAGGTAAAATCGCACGTCCTTGCCCGCACAGGCTGCCGGCACCTCCGACCCCCCTCAAAGCAGCAAGCAAAGCGAAGCATGGACTACCCCGGCAATCTTTTCGTGGTCGCGGCGCCCAGCGGCGCCGGCAAGTCGAGTCTGGTGAAGGCGCTGATGGAGCTGGACTCCGCCGTCCAGCCGTCGGTGTCGCACACCACGCGGCCGCCGCGCGGCCAGGAGAAGCACGGCCGCGAATACTTCTTCGTCTCCCAGCCCGAGTTCGATTCGATGGTGCTGGCCGACAGCTTCGTCGAATGGGCGCACGTGCACGGGCAGCGCTACGGCACCTCGAAGCGCGCGATCGAGGAACGCGTGGCGCTGGGCGCCGACGTGATCCTGGAGATCGACTTCCAGGGCGCGATCCAGATCCGCAAGACGTTCGCGAACGCGGTGCTCATCTTCATCCTGCCGCCGAGCTGGGAGGAACTGCGCTCGCGCCTGGAGCGGCGCGGCGAGGACAGCGCCGAAGTGATCCAGCTGAGGCTCGGCAACGCGGCCGACGAGATGGCCCGCGCCGGGGAATTCGACTTCGTTATAATCAACGAGTTATTCGAGCGCGCGCTTTTCTACCTGAAAGCCATCGTCCACGCGCAGCGGCTTCGGTATTCCGCCCAACGCCGTGCACGTGCCGACACCTTCGTCGCGTTGAACATCCCCTGATCCACCGCTGATTTCCCCGAAAGAACGTCATGGCCCGCATCACCGTCGAAGATTGCCTCGAGAAGATCCCCAACCGCTTCCAGCTGGTGCTCGCGGCCACGTACCGCGCCCGCATGCTGAGCCAGGGCCATGCGCCGAAGATCGAGAGCAAGAACAAGCCGGCCGTTACCGCGCTGCGCGAGATCGCTGAAGGCAAGATCGGCATCGAGATGCTCAAGAAGGTTCCGGGTTGAGCGAGGACCTGCAGCGTCGTTGTCGCCGTCACGCAAAATGAAGCACCGCCGCGCGGTGCTTTTTTTATGCCCCGACGCGATGGCGGACGGCGCAAGCTAAAGTCGTGACCATGAGCGCGGTTGCCAAGTCTCCACCCGAAGCCCCCAGGGGCATGCCGCGCCCGAGTCCTGCCGCTCTGAATGCGGCCGCAGCCAGTTTCGCCGCCCTGACGGCCAAGCTCGACTACCTCGGCACCGAAGACATCGACATGGTGCGGCGCGCCTACCGTTTCGCCGACGAAGCGCATCTCGGCCAGCTGCGCAACAGCGGCGAGCCCTACATCACCCATCCGATCGCGGTCGCCGCGCAGTGCGCAGAATGGAAGCTCGACGCCCAGGCGCTGATGGCTGCGCTCCTGCACGACGCGATCGAGGATTGCGGCGTCACCAAGTCCGAGCTCATCGAACGCTTCGGCGCACCGGTCGCCGAGCTGGTCGACGGCCTGACCAAGCTGGACAAACTGCAGTTCAACACCCGCGAGGAGAACCAGGCCGAGTCGTTCCGCAAGATGCTGCTGGCCATGGCGCGCGACGTCCGGGTGATCCTGGTCAAGCTGGCCGACCGCACGCACAACATGCGCACGCTCGCCGACGCGCCGCGCGAAAAGTGGGCGCGCATCTCCGGCGAGACGCTCGAGATCTACGCCCCGATCGCCTACCGCCTGGGTCTGAACCAGACCTATCGCGAATTGCAGGAACTGTCGTTCCGGCACATGAAGCCGTGGCGGCATGCCATTCTTTCCAAGGCGGTGGCCAAGGCGCGCGGAAGGCGTCGCGACCTGATCCAGAAGGTACAGCGCGAGGTCGAGACCGCGTTCGGCGAAGCGGCCATGACGGTTCGCCTCGCGGGTCGGGAGAAGACGCTCTATTCCATCTATCGCAAGATGGAGGACAAGCACCTGAGCTTCGCGCAGGTGACCGATATCTACGGTTTCCGCCTGATCCTGCCCAACGTGATCGCGTGCTACACCGGCCTGGGCATCCTGCACCAGATGTACAAGCCGCTGCCTGGAAAGTTCAAGGATCACATCGCGATCGCCAAACTCAACGGCTACCAGTCGCTGCACACGACGCTGGTCGGTCCCGCCAGCGTCAACGTGGAGTTCCAGCTGCGCACCGAAGCCATGAACGTCGTCGCCGAATCGGGTGTCGCCGCGCACTGGCTCTACAAGACGGCCGATCCGAACGCGGTCGGCGCCAGCGATCGCCTGGGCACGAAGTGGCTGCAGTCGCTGCTCGACATCCAGGACGAGACCCGGGACGCCGCGGAATTCTGGGACCACGTCAAGGTGGACCTGTTTCCGGACGCCGTCTACGTGTTCACGCCGAAGAGCCAGATCATGGCCCTGCCGCGCGGTGCCACGGTGGTCGACTTCGCCTACGCGATCCACAGCAACATCGGCGACCACACCTCGGCCGCGCGGATCAACGGCGACCAGGTGCCTCTGCGCACCGAGCTCAAGAACGGCGACGTGGTGGAGGTGATCACCGCGCCCGTGTCGACGCCCAATCCCGCCTGGCTCGGCTTCGTGCGCACCGGGCGCGCCCGCTCGAAGATCCGCCACTACCTGAAGACGCTCGCCCATGTCGAATCCGAAGGCCTCGGCGAAAAGCTGCTGGCGCAGGCGCTGCGTGCCGAAGGGTTGGGCAAGCTGCCGCTCGACGATGCCGAGCACCAGGCGCTCTGGGAGAAGCTGCTGCGCTTCACCGGTAGCCGCAACCGGGCCGAGTTGCTGACCGACATCGGCCTGGGCAAGCGGGTCGCGAGCATCGTCGCCAAGCGGCTCATGGCGCTGCTGGCCGAACGTGGCGAGAAACCGGACGCCCTGCTGCTGAGCCGCGAACGCTTCACCGCGCACGAGACGGTGTCGCAGGGTGCCGTCCTGCTCGACGGCAGCGAGAACTCCTCGGTGCGCTTCGCGCTGTGCTGCCGACCGATTCCCGGCGACTCGATCGTCGGCTACCTGGGACACGGCGAGGGCCTGGTCGTGCATACCGATGCATGCGGCGTCGGCCAGCGATTGCGCTACAAGGACAGCGAACGTTTCTTCGCGGTCGAGTGGGCGGACGAACCGGTGCGCGCGTTCGAGACCGGCGTGGTCGTCACGGTGCGCAACGACAAGGGCGTGCTGGCCCGCGTCGCGTCGACGCTCTCGGATGCGGAGGCCGACATCAAGCACGTGGAGATGGCGGAAGAGTCGCCCCAGGATTCGACCGACCTGCGTTTCGTGATCTCGGTGCGCGACGTCGTCCATCTGGAAGCCGCGCTGCGGGCCGCCCGACGCACGCCGTCGGTGCTGTCGGCCGCACGCACGGTGCCGAGCGCCTGACTCTCCCTCCGGCTCCCTCGCGGGATCAGTCCGAAGGTGCCGGATAGCGCACCGACACGATTTCGAGTTCGTGCGTGCCGCCCGGCGTCGCGAGCCTGACCGTGTCGCCCTCGCTGAGCTTGAGCAGAGCGCGGGCGATGGGCGAGATCCAGCTGATCTGCGAGCGGGCGCTGTCGGCTTCGTCGATGCCCAGGATCGTCACCTCGCGCTCCTCCCCCGTCTCGTCGGCATAGCGGACCGTCGCGCCGAAGAACACCTGATCGCCGCCGTGATGCACGGACGGGTCGGTGATTTCGGCGATTTCCAGGCGTTTCGACAGGAAGCGGATGCGACGGTCGATCTCGCGCAGGCGCTTCTTGCCGTAGAGATAGTCGCCGTTCTCCGAGCGGTCGCCGTTCTTGGCAGCCCAGTGCACCGCCTCCACGACCCTGGGACGCTCGTCGTCCATGAGCGAGAGCAGTTCATCGCGCAGGCGGGCGAATCCGTCGGGCGTGATGTAGTTCTTGCTGCCCGGCGGCATGGGGGGCAGGGCGCCGTCGAAGCCATCGTCTTCCTCGCTATCGCTATCGCTTTCCCTGGTGAATGCCTTGCTCATCGACGAACGCTCCGGATCCGAAGGCCTTGTACCGGGGAACGCCTCACACCCCTTCGAACAATGTACCCACAAGATCGAATACGAGCGAATGCGGCGCGTGCTGGCGGACCGCACGAATCGACTCGAACGCTTTTTCCTTCGTCGCGAAACCCATCGGGCTCCGGGCGGCAGCCTCGCCGTGGGCCTGTCGCAATTCCCAGCACCACCGCTGGTTGATTTCCTTGAAGACAACGAATTTCATACGCTCCTCCCGTTGCATCCGATTAACAAAAGTGAACTATTGTGTCGAAAGCAAAAAGTAGGACGGAACGCAAAACGAAGGAGCCTGGTTCCTACAGGCGCCAGTCGAGTCGCCGAAAGTTCTTCTCGACCAGCACCCACCACCGCCGCTCAGTTGATGTTCTGGCCGCTCGGCTGGAACGGCCGCCCGGGGATCGCCTTGGCGCCGCCGTACTCGAACGTCAGGCCGCCCAGCAGGCCGCAACCTCCGCGTGGCGGATTCGACCCGTTGTCCTCGGCACAACCGACGCCCTTGCCGGTGTGCGTGTGCATGATCACGCGGCCGTACAGGAAGTTGTGCAGCGCGCGTCCGCCGTAGTCGGCGATGCTCAGCACATAGGACTCGGTACCGTGGTTGGGCAGATCGAAGATGCCGATCGGGTCGAGCAGCTTGCGGTCCTGCAGGGTCCGGTGCACGGTGGCCGAGGTCCACTTGGCGTTGAACCTGATCCACTGGATCTTCCGGTCGCCGCGCGACACCGCGATCATGTAGCGGTCGGTTCGAGGCGCCGCGTTGGGGTCGTCGCCGGGATAGGCCTTCGTGTCGTACTTCTCGTGCCAGCCGTGTTCGGAAGGAACGACGAGCTGGGTCACGTTCCGGCCGACGTCGATGGAGAACAGCTCGCCGATCTCCGCCGGCACGCCCGTGGTGCTGGTGGCGTTGTTCACGTAGGCGCTGCCCAGCGTGAAGACGTGCAGCTTGCCGTCCTGCGTGGCCACCACCGAGCGCACGCCATTCGCATCGAACTTCGCGTTCTGCATCTGGCCTGCGGTCGGGGCGCTCGCCAGCTTCACCGTCTTGACGACGACCGGCTTCTGCGAGGGCGTGTGGTCGAAGGTGTAGGGCCACTGGCTCGCACCCGTGCCGCGGTTCGCGATCATCGCGTCGAAGCCCGATTGCGACTGGCCGAAGTATTGCTGGCGGTAGTAGGCGAAGAGCGGCTGCAGGTCGACGAAGGCGACCGTCTTCTCGCTCTTGCTCCACACCGTCGCCATGCCGGCGCGCGCGATCGCCACGCTGCGGTACTTGCTGTGGGTGACCGATTTCGGCGTCGGATCGACCGGAGCGAAATAGCTGCGGCGGTTGTACTCGACCTCGAGCGGCTCGCCCCACTCTCCGCTGTGGTAGTAGTCGGTGGCGGGAACGCCGGTGGAGGCGGCGATGCCGGTCGGCGCCTTGACGTTCGACGGCAGGTCGACGTAACCCAGCAGCTTCATGCCGATGTAGTTTCCCAGGCCCGGCAGGCCGTGGTAGACCTTCCTCCAGTTGCCCCAGTTGCGGCTCCATCCGGCTTCGTCGTTCGGATTGCAGCCCTGGCAGCCCTCGGCCAGCGCGAGCACCGCGATCTGGCCTTTGGTGTTGGCCGTGTCCCAGACCGTGACCAGCGCGAATTCGCCGCTGTTCGTGATCGCGATCCCCGTCGGCACCTTGGAGGCGTCGCCGAGGTTGTAGGTCAGGTAGTTGTGGTTCGTGTTGCCGCCCGAGGCCGTGATGTCGCCGTTCTTCCAGACCGTGAGCGTGTTGGTGCACCAGCCGCCGCGACCCATGCAGACGGTCGAGGCGATCGGCCTGTAGTCGGGCGTGACCGCCGGCACCCAGGCCGGCCGGCCCGGCTTGGCACCGGTGTAGCGGTCCATGTTGTAGTCGTTGTCGCCGCCGTTCTGGGTGAAGCCCTCGGTCATCGTCCAGCTGATCTGCGGCAGCACCGCGAAGACGCCGTAATCGACACTCAGGCCCAGGTAGTTGGCCAGACCGAAGTACGGCTTCCTGAAGAACCAGTCGTCCGGCTCCGCGTCTGGCAAATACGGGACCTGCACGCCCGACGACGAGTAGTCGAGCGTCTCCTTCTTGAGCGGGCCGAACGAGTACCGGGTGCAACCGTTCTCGGAGCCTTCGCCCCGGGTACCCGTGCAGTTCGGCAGCTTGCCCGTCGCATTCGGCCCGACGTCCCCGATCTTGCCGAGGATCGGGCGCGCGGCGTAGTCG
>JAKONL010000605.1 GCA_022701965.1 Burkholderiaceae bacterium
GATCGTGTCGCCGCGCCGCACCGACGCGTTGCCCTCGATCACGGTCTCGAGGTCGGGGCGCCCGCTGATGCTGTCGCCCGAGACGAAATTCGGCCGCTGGGCGCGTTGCGCCGGTGGAATGATCTCGGCCAGCGCCGGCGTGCGCCGCAGCGTGATCGGCGCGCCGATCCAGGCGTTGTCGGCCACGGCGCCCTGCGCCTGCGCGGACGTCGGGCTCAGCGCGGGCATCAGCGCCAGCGTCAGCAGGGCCAGCGGAAGCGGCGGACGCGACAGGCGCCGCCCCGGCAACGCGGACCGGCTCATTCGGGGCGGGCGCGGCGGGCGCGAGGACGGTTGGATTCGGACATGGGCGGCGTCGTCAGGATCGTCGGGAAGATCGGAGGGGGCAGGGGAACAGGGGAGCCGGGGAAAGCGGGGGCGCCGGGCACCACGGGGATGGCGAACTGCGCAGTGCCCGCGAGAGGCGGATTTGTAGAATCGATTATCCATGACCGCACCCCCGTTCCCGCCTTCCGCCGACACGCCCGCAGAGACATCGCCGATCGCCTGGAGCGACGCGGCGCGCGAAGAGGCTTTCGCGCAATGGCTCGCGCGCGTCGCTTCCACGCTGCGCCTGCGCCCGCAGACCGTCCGCCTCGCCTCGGCCGATGCCAGCTTCCGCCGCTATTTCCGCATCGATACCGACGACGGCGGCACCCGCATCGTCATGGACGCGCCGCCGGCGCTCGAGAACAGCGCGCCTTTCGTCGAGGTGGCCCGGCTGATGCACGATGCCGGCGTCCACGCGCCGCAGGTGCTCGAGTGGGACGCGGCCGGCGGCTTCCTGCTGCTCGACGACCTCGGCCACCGGACCATGCTGGACGTGATCGATCCGGCCGACGCCGCCGGCAGCCGGCCGCTCTACGACGAAGCCATCGACGAACTGGTGCGCTGGCAGCTGGCGTCGAAGCCCGGCGTGCTGCCGCCCTACGACCGCGCGTTGCTCGAACGCGAACTGGCGCTCTTCCCCGACTGGTACGTCGCGCGGCACCGCGGCGTCGCGGTCGAGGGCAGGCTCAGGGAGCGGCTCGAGCGCTGCTTCGCGCTGATCGTCGAGAACAACCTCGCTTCGCCGAGCGTCTACGTGCACCGCGACTTCATGCCGCGCAACCTCATGGTCCCGGCGCCCGGCAGCCTGCAGCGGCGGCTGGGCGTGCTCGATTTCCAGGACGCGGTCTACGGCCCGATCACCTACGACATCGCCAGCCTGATGCGCGATGCCTTCCTGAGCTGGGACGAGGATGTCGTGCTCGACGTCACCGTGCGCTACTGGCAGGCCGCGCGCAAGGCGGGCCTGCCGGTCGACGAGGATTTCGGCGCGTTCTACCAGGCGGTCGAATGGATGGGCCTGCAGCGCCACCTGAAGGTCGCCGGCATCTTCGCGCGGCTCACGCTGCGCGACGGCAAGCCGAAGTACCTCGCCGACACGCCGCGCTTCATCGCCTACATCCGCGCGACGGCCGGACGCTACACGCAACTCACGCCGCTGCTGCGCGCCATCGACGAGATCGAAGGCACGCAGGCCCAGGTCGGCTTCGCCTACGGGCGGGTCTGACGCGGTGCCCCGTTTCTTCTGCGCCGTGGCGCTGCGCTCCGGCGACACGCTCTCGCTGCCACCGGGTGCCGCGCGCCACGTGCAGGTGCTGCGGATGCAGCCGGGCGAGGCGCTGACGCTGTTCGACGGCGCGGGCGGCGAGTACGCGGCGACGGTCGAGCGCATGGGCCGCAGCGAGGTCGACGTGATCGTCGGCGCGCACGATCCCGTGGAGCGCGAAGCCGGCGCCGTCGTGCACCTGGCGGCCGGCATGCCGGCCAACGAGCGCATGGACTGGCTGGTCGAGAAGGCCACCGAACTCGGCGCGACCAGCATCCAGCCGCTGATGAGCGCGCACGGCGTGCTCAGGCTGGCCGGCGAGCGGGCCGGGAAAAAGCGCGCGCACTGGGAAGCCGTCGCCGTCGCGGCCTGCGAGCAGTGCGGACGCAACCGCGTGCCGGTGATCCATCCGGTGCGCGCCTTCGCCGACTGGATCGGGTCGCCCGAGGCCGAGAACGAGCCCGGAACCGATACCGGCCGCGCGCCGGAGCGTCTGGTCCTGAGCCTCGCGCCGGGCACCCGTGAGCTCGCTCGGCGCATCGCCGACGCGGTGCCCGGGCGCGGCTGGCGCGTTCTGGCCGGGCCCGAGGGCGGGCTCAGCACTGCCGAGGAAGCCCGCGCGCTCGCCGAGGGCTTCGCGCCCGTCTCGCTCGGCGCGCGCGTGCTGCGCGCCGAGACGGCCGGCCTCGCCGCGCTCGTCACGCTGACGTCCCTGCCACCGGGCGGGTCCGGCGCATGACGCTGGAACGGCCGCGCACGCACACGCGAACGCGGCGCTGGCTGTGCGGCGGCCTGCCCGCGGGCCTCCTGATGAGCGCCTGCCTGTGCACCGGCGCCCTGGCGCAGCCGGGCGTCGAAAGCCGCAGCGGCGCCTCGACCGCCTGGTGGCCGGTGCGCCCGGAGGTCGACCGCGCCTATGTCCGGCTGCTGGGCTCGCCGGTCGTCTCCGACCTGCTCGAGGCCGTTAAGGCGGACCACGACCGCAGCATCGGCGAACTGCGGGCGCTGACCGAGATCGAGGCGCCGCCGTTCAAGGAACAGGCACGCGCCGAGGCGTTCCTCGCGCGCATGAAGGCGCACGGCCTGCCCGACGCCTACATCGACGGCGAAGGCAACGTGATCGGCCTGCGCAAGGGCCTGGGCGCGACCCGGGGAGCCGCACCCAAGCTGCTCGTTTCGGCGCACCTGGACACCGTGTTTCCCGCCGGCACCGACGTGCAGGTGAAGGAACGCGACGGCCGGCTGTACGCCCCGGGCATCTCCGACGACACGCGCGGCCTCGCGGTACTGCTGTCTTGGATCAGGGTGCTCGGCGACCGGCGGATCGACACCGTGGGCGACCTGCTCTTCGTCGGCAGCGTCGGCGAGGAGGAACTGGGCAACCTGCGCGGCATGAAGCGCCTCTTCGCCGACCATCGCGACATCGACGGCATGGTCGGGCTGGAGCCGGCCGGCGACGGCATGGTGATCGTCTCGGGCACCGCCAGCCGGCGCCATCAGGTGACCTTCGAGGGGCCGGGCGGCCACAGCTTCGCCGACTTCGGGCAGGTGCCCAGCGCCGTGCACGGCATGGGCCGCGCCATCGCGAAGATCGCCGACATCCGCCCGGCCGCCTATCCGCGCACCACCTTCACGGTCGGCACCGCCTCGGGCGGCAGCTCGGTCAACACCATCGCCGCGCAGGCGCGCATGGGCGTCGACATCCGCTCCGACGGCATGCCGGCCCTCGCGCGCACCGAGCGGCGCATCCTGGGCGCCATCGACGCCGCCGTGGCCGAGGAGAACCGGCGCTGGGGCGTCGCCACGCTGGTCGCCTCGGTGCAGCTCGTGGGCGACCGGCCGGGCGGGCGCACCCCGTCGGACACGCCCATCGTCGAGGCCGCGATGCGCGCGAACACCGCCTTCGGCCTGCGCACCCTGCTCGTCGGCGCGAGCACCGACGCCAACGTCGCGATGGCCCTGGGCGTGCCGGCGATCGTCGTCGGCAGCGGCGGCGAGACCGGCGGCTTCCATTCGCTGGGCGAATGGTTCGACCCGACCGACGCCTGGCGCGGCGCGCAACGCTCGCTGCTCACCGTGCTGGCGCTGGCCGGCGTTGCGAACGTGAGCACGCCGCTGCTGCAGAAACGACCCCCGCGCGCACCCTGATCGCAGGAACTGCTACACCGTGGGCCGGGTCGATCGATCCGGTTCAACCATCCATCAAGGAAAACATCATGGGATTGCTCGATTCGGTACTCGGACAGGTGCTCGGCGGCGGCAGCGGCGCGGCGCGCACGCCCGGCGACGGCCCCGCGGACGCGGGCGCCACCCAGGCGACAGGCGGGCTCGGCGACCTGGGCGGGCTCGGCGGACTGCTCGGCGGCCTGGGGGGAGCGGGTGGACTGGGCGGCCTGGGTGGCTTGGGCGGGGCGGCCGGCGCGGGCGGACTCGCCGGCATCCTCGGCAGCCTGCTGGCCAACAACGGCTCGGTCGGCGGACTCGGCGGCCTGGTCTCGAAGTTCGAGCAGGCCGGGCTGGGCGACAAGGTGAACTCGTGGGTCGGCAAGGGCGAGAACGCACCGGTATCGGAAGGCGAAGTCGGCAGTGCGCTCGGCGGCGACCTGATCTCCAACCTGGCCGGCAAGTTCGGCATGAGCGCGGCGACGCTGCTGCCGCTGCTCGCGGCGCTGTTGCCGAGCCTGATCGACAAGCTCACGCCGCACGGCACGACGCCGGCGCAGGGCCTGGGCGACGAGCAGGACCTGATGGGTTCGCTGTCGAGCCTGCTGCAGAAGCGCTAGGCTCGGACCCGGCCGGTCAGGCCTGCGCCTCGGCGGCGGCGGCCTCCGCCGCATGCGCGGCCGGCAGCGCGGCGATGACCTCGGCCACCGCGGCGGTCAGCTTCTTCGCATAGGGCACGTGCAGGAACTCGTTCGGGCCGTGCGCGTTGCTCTTCGGGCCGAGCACGCCGCACACCATCATCTGCGCGGTCGGGAAGCCTTCGCTCAGCAGGTTCATCAGCGGGATCGTGCCGCCCTGGCCGATGTAGCCGCAGCCCGAGCCGAAATGCGCCCGCGACGCGGTGTCGAGCGCACGCTCGAACCAGGGCGTGATGGCCGGCGCGTTCCAGCCGGTCGCGCCGCCGCCGCCCTCGAAGGTGACCTTGGCCTGGTAGGGCGCGTTGTCCTCGAGCAGCTTCTTGAGCTCCTGCACCGCTTCGCCGGCGTCCACCAGCGGCGGCAGGCGCAGCGACAGCTTGAACGCGGTGTAGGGACGCAGCACGTTGCCCGCGTCCTTCAGCGCCGGAAAGCCGTCCGCGCCGGTCACCGACAGCGTCGGCTTCCAGGTGCGGTTGAGCAGCGCCTCGACCGGGTCGGTGGTGGTCGGCAGCGCGAACGTGGTCGAGCCGCCGCAGTCGTAGTGCGCCCACGGAAAGCGCTTGTGGATCTCGTCGCCGAGGATCGCGGCCGTCACTTTGGCCTGCGCGAGACGGTCCTCGGGTACCTCGCAATGGAAGCTCGCGGGCAGCAGGCGTCCGGTCTTGCTGTCCTCGAGCCGGTCGAGCACCTGCCGCATGATGCGGAAGCTCGACGGCACCAGACCCGAGGCATCGCCCGAATGCACGCCTTCGGTCAGCACCTCGACCTTGAGCAGGCCGCCGGCCATGCCGCGCAACGAGGTCGTGAGCCAGA
>JAKONL010000005.1 GCA_022701965.1 Burkholderiaceae bacterium
GCCGTTCGACCGCAACCCGGACGGCACGATCTACCAGCGTCCCTTCGGTGGCCACACGGCGAACTACGGCGAGAAGCCGGTGCAGCGCGCCTGCGCCGCGGCCGACCGCACCGGTCACGCGATGCTGCACACGCTCTACCAGAAGAACGTCGAGGCCCGTACCCAGTTCTTCGTCGAATGGATGGCGCTCGACCTGATCCGCGACGACGAAGGCGATGTCGTCGGCGTCACCGCGCTCGAAATGGAGACCGGCGACCTGCACGTGCTGCAGGCCAAGACCGTGCTGCTCGCCACGGGCGGTGCCGGCCGGATCTTCCAGGCCTCCACCAACGCCTTCATCAACACCGGCGACGGCCTGGGCATGGCGGCACGCGCAGGCATTCCGCTGCAGGACATGGAGTTCTGGCAGTTCCACCCGACCGGCGTGGCCGGTGCCGGCGTGCTGCTGACCGAAGGCTGCCGTGGCGAAGGCGCGATCCTGCTCAACAGCAACGGCGAACGCTTCATGGAGCGCTATGCGCCGACCATGAAGGACCTGGCGCCGCGCGACTTCGTCTCCCGCTCGATGGACCAGGAGATCAAGGAAGGTCGCGGCTGCGGTCCCAACAAGGACTACATCCACATGAAGCTCGACCACCTCGGTGCCGAGACGATCCACAAGCGCCTCCCCTCGGTCTACGAGATCGGCATCAACTTCGCGAACGTCGACGTCACGAAGGAGCCGATCCCGGTGGTGCCGACCATCCACTACCAGATGGGCGGCATCCCGACGAACATCAACGGCCAGGTCGTGATCCAGAACGAGGCCAACGAGAGCGTGGCCGTGAACGGCCTCTATGCCGTGGGCGAATGCTCCTGCGTGAGCGTGCACGGCGCCAATCGTCTGGGCACGAACTCGCTGCTCGACCTGCTGGTGTTCGGCCGCGCGGCCGGCAACCACATCGTCGAATTCAACGACAAGCTCAAGGAACACAAGGCGCTGCCGGACAACGCCGTCGACCGTTCGCTGGCGCGCCTGAACCAGCTCGAAGCATCCACCTCGGGCGAGTACGCGCAAGACGTGGCCAACGAGATCCGCACCGTCATGCAGCAGCACGCCGCGGTGTTCCGCAAGCAGGCGTCGATGGACGAGGGCGTCGCCAAGATCGCCGCCGTGCGCGAACGCGTCAACGCGATCACGCTCAAGGACAAGTCGCGCGTCTTCAACACCGCCCGCATCGAGGCGCTGGAGGTCGACAACCTGATCGAGGTGGCGCAGGCCACGATGGTCTCGGCCGCAGCCCGCACGGAATGCCGCGGTGCGCATACGGTCGAAGACTACGAGCGCCCCGCGGACGACCCGGTCGCGCCGCTCGGGCGCAACGACGGCGAATGGATGAAGCACACGTTGTGGCACACCGGCGACAACAAGCTCACCTACAAGCCGGTCCGCCTGCAACCGCTGACGGTCGACTCGGTGCCGCCGAAGGTCCGTACCTTCTGAGCACCCCGAACAGAAAACCCCAAAGGCCAACACGATGAAGCGCACATTCCAGATCTACCGCTACGACCCGGACAAGGACGCCAAGCCGTACATGCAGACCATCGAGGTCGAACTCGACGGTCACGAGCGCATGCTGCTCGATGCCCTGATGAAGCTCAAGGCGCAGGACCCGACCCTGTCGTTCCGGCGCTCGTGCCGCGAAGGCGTCTGCGGCTCCGACGCCATGAACATCAACGGCAAGAACGGTCTGGCCTGCCTGACCAACATGAACACGCTCAAGGGCACCGTTGTGCTCAAGCCGCTGCCCGGCCTGCCGGTGATCCGCGACCTGATCGTCGACATGACGCAGTTCTTCAAGCAGTACAACTCGATCAAGCCGTACCTGCAGAACGACAACACGCCGCCCGAGAAGGAACGCCTGCAGTCGCCCGAGGAACGCGAGGAGCTCGACGGCCTGTACGAATGCATCCTGTGCGCGAGCTGCTCGACGAGCTGCCCGAGCTTCTGGTGGAATCCCGACAAGTTCGTCGGCCCGGCCGGTCTGCTGCAGGCCTACCGCTTCATCGCGGACAGCCGCGACCAGGCCACCGGCGAGCGCCTCGACAACCTCGAGGACCCGTACCGCCTGTTCCGCTGCCACACGATCATGAACTGCGTCGACGTGTGCCCGAAGAGCCTGAACCCGACGAAGGCGATCGGGAAGATCAAGGAATTGATGGTGCGTCGCGCCATCTGATCTGGAGTCAAATCGCATGCATACCGCCCCGGCCCCAGGCAATCCCGATATCGACGTGGACCGGCCGCTGGGCGAGCGTGCACTGAGCAAGCTGCGCTGGCGCTGCCGGCGCGGCCTGCTCGAGAACGACCTGTTCGTCGCCCGCTTTTTCGACCGCTATGCCGAGTCGCTGACCGTTCGCCAAGCCAACGCCATGGACGCATTGATGGACCTCTCCGACCATGACCTCATGGACCTTCTGCTGAAACGGAAGGAGCCCGACCCTGCAGTGGGCGGGGCGGACGTGGTCGACCTGCTGCGCCTGATGCGCGTCTGAGACGCCACGGCGCCTGTCTTCAAGATCATCCATCTCATAGAAAGAAAGTCGAAATGAAAGCTTCCGAGACCAAAGCAACCCTGTCGTTCAGCAACGGCGGCGACAACGTCGAGCTGCCGATCTACAAGGGCACCGTCGGCCCCGACGTGATCGACATCCGCAAGCTGTATGCACAGACCGGGATGTTCACGTACGACCCGGGCTTCATGTCGACGGCTGCGTGTCAGTCCGCCATCACGTACATCGACGGCGACAAGGGCGAGCTGCTCTATCGCGGCTACCCCATCGAGCAGCTCGCGACGAACTGCGACTTCCTGGAAACCTGCCACCTGCTGCTCTACGGAGAGCTGCCGGACGCCGGCAAGAAGGAGGAGTTCACCAAGCTCGTGACCAACCACACGATGGTCAACGAGCAGATGCAGTTCTTCCTGCGCGGTTTCCGACGCGACGCGCATCCGATGGCCATCATGACCGGCCTGGTCGGCGCGCTGTCGGCCTTCTATCACGACAGCACGGACATCAACAATCCGAAGCACCGCGAGATCGCCGCGATCCGCCTGATCGCGAAGATGCCGACGCTGGTCGCCATGGCCTACAAGTACAGCATCGGCCAGCCGTTCATGTACCCGAAGAACGACCTGTCCTATGCAGGCAACTTCCTGCACATGATGTTCGCCACGCCCTGCGAGCCTTTCAAGGTGAGCCCGGTGCTGGAGCGCGCCCTGGACCGCATCTTCATCCTGCACGCCGACCACGAGCAGAACGCTTCCACCTCGACGGTGCGCCTGTGCGGCTCGTCGGGCACCAACCCGTTCGCGGCCATCGCCGCCGGTGTCGCCTGCCTGTGGGGCCCTGCCCACGGTGGCGCCAACGAGGCCTGCCTGAACATGCTGGAAGAAATCCAGGCGATGGGCGGCGTCGACAAGATCGGTGACTTCATCGCCAAGGTGAAGGACAAGTCGTCGGGCGTGAAGCTGATGGGCTTCGGTCACCGCGTCTACAAGAACTACGACCCGCGCGCCAAGCTGATGCAGGAAACCTGCAAGGAAGTCCTGGCCGAGATGGGCCTGGAGAACGACCCC
>JAKONL010000006.1 GCA_022701965.1 Burkholderiaceae bacterium
GCCGCGCGGGCCGCGCGTGACGCAGGACATGCCGAACGGATGGGCCAGCGCGCGCCCCGCGGCGACCGCGCGCGGGATGATGTCCTTGCCGAAGTCGTGCTCGGAATCCGGATTGGCCGCGTCCTCCTCCAGCAGCTGGTAGAGGTAGTTGGAGTCGAACACGTAGATGCCCATGCTCGCGAGCGCGATGTCCGGGTGGCCGGGCATGGCC
Organism: Burkholderiaceae bacterium; assembly: GCA_022701965.1. Next base: position 212 of record JAKONL010000006.1, read on the forward strand.
GGCGGGTCGGCGGGCTTCTCCAGGAAGGCGGTGACCTTGCGATCCGCGTCGATCGCCATCACGCCGAAGGCGGTGGCCTCCATGCGCGGCACCTCGATGCAGCCCACCGTGCAGCCCAGGCCGCGCTCGGCATGGTCCTTGACCATGATCGAGTAGTCCATCTTGTAGATGTGGTCGCCGGCGAGCACCACCACGTAGTCGTGCAGCGTCGAGCGGGTCTGGATGATGTCGAGGTTCTGGAACACGGCGTCGGCCGTGCCGCGGTACCAGTGCTCGTCGCCGGTGCGCTGCTGCGCGGGCAGCACGTCGACCATTTCGTTGAGCTCGGCGCGCAGGAAGCTCCAGCCGCGCTGCAGGTGGCGCATGAGCGAGTGCGACTTGTACTGCGTGACCACGGCCATGCGCCGGATGCCGGAATTCAGGCAGTTCGACAGCGCGAAGTCGATGATGCGGAACTTGCCGCCGAAGTAGACCGCGGGCTTGGCGCGCCGGTCGGTGAGCTGCTTCAGGCGCGAGCCGCGTCCGCCGGCCAGGACGAGCGCGATGGTGCGGCGCACGAGCTGGTGCGACTGCAGGGGTTGTTGTCGGGTCGGCGTGTTCATGGTGTTGTCTCTCTCTTTCTTTCCTTGTGGTTGTCGGGGCTCGGGTGCGATTCCAGCGTAGCACTGCGGTGTCGCGTTCAGCCGGTACGTCGTGCCAGCCAGAGGCTCGACGGCGCGAGCGTTTCGACGGCATCGAGCCGGCGTGGCTCGCCGTCGTCGTTGTCGCTGCCCAGCTCCAGCTGCCAGACGCCGGGCGGGATCGTGAACTCGACGTCGCCGTCGCCGGCCTGCGTGTCGGCATTGACCAGCACGAGCCATGCCGGCTCGCCGACGGCGGCGTCGAACAGGATCGCCAGCGCGTGCCGGCCGCGGCGCGTCCAGTCCTCGGGCTGCATGTCGGGTCCGTCGGGCGTCAGCCAGCGCAGGGTGTTGGTTCCGGCGGCGCCGGAGGACGACGGCCACCAGCGGTTGCTGCGCAGCGGCGCGGCGTCGCGGCGCAGCGCCAGCAGCCGCTGCACGTGCCGCTGCAGGCCGAGGTCGGCGCGGGTCCAGTCGAGCCAGGTGGTCTCGTTGTCCTGGCAATACGCGTTGTTGTTGCCGCGCTGGCCGTGGCCGATCTCGTCGCCGGCCAGCAGCATCGGCGTGCCCTGCGAGAGCAGCAGCGCGCCGAGCAGCACGCGCTGCAGCCGCGCGCGCCGCGCCAGCACGGCGGCGTCGTCGGTATCGCCCTCGACCCCGCAGTTGCGGCTCAGGTTGGTGCCGCTGCCGTCGCGGTTGTCTTCGCCATTGGCCTCGTTGTGGCGGCGGTCGTGGCTCACCAGGTCGCGCAGCGTGAAGCCGTCGTGCGCGGCGATGAAGTTGACGCTCGCCGTCGGCGCGCGGCCGTCGTGCTGGAACTCGCCGCTGGAGCCGGCGAAGCGGTGCGCGAACTCGCCCGGCCCGGTGCCATGGTCGAGCCAGAAACCGCGCTGCGCGTCGCGGAAGCGGTCGTTCCATTCGAGCCATCCGGCCGGGAAGCCGCCGAGCCGGTAGCCGTCGGGTCCGATGTCCCAGGGTTCGGCGATCAGCAGCACGCGCGACAGCACCGGGTCCTGCGCGACGGCCGTGAAGAAGGGCGAGCGCCGGTCGAACTCGCCGCCCTCGCGGCGCGCGAGTTCGGGCGCGAGGTCGAAGCGGAAGCCGTCGACGCCGAGCTCGGTCACCCAGTGGCGCAGGCTGTCGGTGGCCAGCTGCACGACGCGCGGCTCGGCGAAGTTGAGCGCGTTGCCGCAGCCGCTCCAGTTCTCGTAGCGGGCCCGGTCGCCGGGGCGCAGGTGGTAGTAGAGCGTGTTGTCGATGCCGCGCATCGAGAGCGTCGGGCCGAGTTCGTCGGTTTCGGCGCTGTGGTTGTAGACCACGTCGATGACGAGCTCCATGCCGCGCGCGTGCACGGCGTCGGCCAGCGCGCGGAACTCGGAAGCGGGCGTGGTGCCGTCGCGGCCGCTCCAGTAGCGGACCTCGGGCGCGAACCAGCCGATGGTGGTGTAGCCCCAGTAGTTCGACAGGCCCATCTTCAGCAGTCGTTCCTCGTCGGCGCGGTGCTGCACCGGCAGCAGGCTGAGAGTGGTCACGCCCAGGCGCTGCAGCGCGTCGAGCACCACCGGCTCCGCGAGGCCGGCGTAAGTGCCGCGCAGCGCCTGCGGCACGCCGGGGTGCCGCATCGTCTGGCCGCGCACGTGGAGCTCGTAGATCACGCGGTCGACAGCCGCGATGCGCGGGCGCGGCGACGCGAAGGCGCCAGCCGACGAGGGAGGCGACGCCACGCGCGCCTTCAGCGCGACGGCCGCGTTGTCGCGCGGATCGCGCCGCTCCGGCTGCCCGGGCACGTGGCCGAGGAACAGGTCGCCGCCGTCGTAGCGCCCGACGATCTCGCGTGCGTACGGGTCGAGCACGACCTTGGCGGCGTTGAAACGATGGCCTTCGTGCGGCGCCCACGGCCCTTGCACGCGCAAGCCGTAGACCAGGCCCGGTTTCGCGCCCGCGAAATTGCCGTGCCAGACGCCGTCGGTACAGCAGGGCAGCGCGAGACGCTGCTGTTCGTGGATGCCGTCGCGGTCGAAGATGCACAGCTCGACGCCGGTGGCATGCGGCGCCGCGACCGCGAAGTTGACGCCGGCCGGCGATGCGGTGGCACCGA
>JAKONL010000041.1 GCA_022701965.1 Burkholderiaceae bacterium
CGTCGACCTCGGCACGGGCAGCGGCGCGATCGCGCTCGCGATCAAGCAGGCACGGCCGGACGTGCGCGTCGATGCCGTCGACGCGAGCGCCGACGCGCTGGCCGTGGCACGGCGCAACAGCCAGCGCCTGGGGCTGGATGTCCGTTTCGCCCAGGGCGATTGGTTCGACGCGCTGCAAGGCCTCGACGGCGCGTCCACGCTTCTCTACGACCTCGTCGTCTCGAATCCGCCCTACATCGCCGATGGCGATCCGCACCTTCCGGCCCTGGCCCACGAGCCGCTGTCCGCACTGGTCGCCGGTGCCGACGGCCTCGCCGACATCCGGCGCATCGTGCGCGACGCGCCGACCCACCTGCGGATCGGCGGCTGGCTGCTGATCGAGCACGGCCACGACCAGGCGCAGGCGGTGCGCGACCTGCTCGAGGCGCGCGGCTTCGGCACCGCGACCAGCCGCGACGACCTCGCCGGCATCGCGCGCTGCTCGGGCGCGTGCTGGCACGGCGATCGCGGCGCGAACCGGGGCATGACCGCCGCAGGCGACGCCGAAAGCGTCGCGGTGAAATAATCCCCGCAGCCCCCATTTTTCAGGAGAACCCCCATGGCCGACGCCCAGCAACGCATCGACGAACTCGTCAAGACCAACGACCTCGTGCTCTTCATGAAAGGCAACGCGAGCTTCCCGATGTGCGGCTTTTCCGGCCGCGCGATCCAGATCCTGAAGGCCGTGGGCGTCGACACGCGCGCGCTCAAGACGGTCAACGTGCTCGACGACGCGGAGATCCGCCAGGGCATCAAGGAATACAGCAACTGGCCGACGATCCCGCAGCTCTACGTCAAGGGCGAATTCATCGGCGGCTCCGACATCCTCATGGAGATGTACGAGTCCGGCGAGCTGCAGCAGACGATCAACGGCAGCGCCGCGTAAACCGACGCTCGCCGACCGCGCCGCGGCCCGGCCACGCGCCGGCCCGTGGCACCATGGCGTCCTTCCCGGACCGCCCATGACCCTGATACAGAGCCTGCTCGTCATCGCCGCATTGATCGCGGCGAGCGCCTTCTTCTCCCTCGCCGAAATCACGCTCGCGGCCTCGCGCCGGCTGCGCCTGCGCCAGATCGCCGACGAGGGCGACCTGCGCGCCGAGCGCGTGCTGCGCGTGCAGGAACAGCCTGGCCACTACTTCACCGTGGTGCAGATCGGACTGAACGCGGTCGCGATCCTCGGCGGCGTGGTGGGCGAAGGCGCGCTCAGCCCGTACTTCGCCCGTGTCTTCGAGACCTGGATGAGCGCGGAGACCGCGGCGGGTGCGGCGTTCACGGCCTCCTTCGTCAGCATCATCTCGGTGTTCCTGGTGTTCGCCGACCTGTTTCCGAAGCGCCTGGGCATGAACGACCCGGAGCAGCTCGCGATGCGCATGGTCGGCCCGATGCAGTTGCTGATCACGACCTTCAAGCCGCTGGTGTGGTTCTTCACCCGCAGCACCGACCTCCTGTTCAAGCTGCTGGGCATTCCGCTGCAGCGCGTCGACAAGATCACCTCGGCCGACATCCTCGCCATGACCGAGGCCGGTGCCCGGGCGGGCGTGCTGGCATTGCGCGAGCAACAGGTGATCGCCAACGTGTTCGAGCTCGACACGCGGCTGGTCAGCAGCGTGATGACCTCGCGCGAACGCGTGACCTGGTTCCAGAAGGACGACCCGGAGTCGGTGCTGCGCGCCCGCATCGTCGCCGAGCCGTTCTCCGCCTATCCGGTGTGCGACGGCGACATCGACCACGTGCTCGGCTACGTCGACGCCAAGGACATGTTTCAGCGCGTCCTGAGCGGCCAGCCGCTGGCGCTCGACCAGGGCGTGCCGCTGCACAAGGCGCTGGTGGTGCCCGACCGGCTCTCGCTCACCGAGGTGCTGGAGCAGTTCCAGCAGGCGCACGAGGACTTCGCCATCATCGTCAACGAGTACAGCCTGGTGGTCGGCGTGATCACGCTCAACGACGTGATGAGCACCGTGATGGGCGACCTGGTCGGCGCGCAGGACGAAGAGCAGCAGATCGTGCGCCGCGACGAGAACTCCTGGCTGATCGACGGCGTGACGCCGATCCAGGACGTGCAGCGCGCCCTCGACATCGACACCCTGCCCCATGCCGACGAATACGAGACGCTGGCCGGCTTCCTGATGGTGATGCTGCGCCGGGTGCCCAAGCGCACCGACAGCGTGACCTGGGGCGGCTACAGCTTCGAGGTGATGGACGTGGACAGCTACCGGATCGACCAGGTCATGGTGACCAGGCTCTGACTCGCCCCCAGGCTTGCCCACTTCATGTCGCAGGGCCTACCCCCTACCGGGGGCAACACCGGCGGCCCGGCGAAGCCGGTTCCGCGGTGTTTCTGGTCAAGCAAGACTGCGATGGTCAAGCTTCTGCGCGATCCTTGAACATCCATGCACGCTGGTTCGCGAAGACGGCGTCCGGATACGGCGCCCTGCCGCGGCTGCCGTTGTAGCGGCCGAGCGTGAGGAAGAGATCGCCGCGCTCGCGGTCGAGGTAGTGGCGCAGGATCACGCAGCCGAAGCGCAGGTTGGTCTGCATGCGGAACAGCGTGGCGGGGTCGCCGTCGCCGATCACGCGGGTCCAGAACGGCATCACCTGCATCAGGCCGCGCGCACCGGCGCTCGAGACCGCAAACTTGCGGAAATTGCTCTCGACCTGAATCAGTCCCAGCACCAGGCTCACGTCCAGCCCGGAGCGCCGGCTCTCGTACCAGATGGTCTGCAGCAGCTCGATGCGCTCCTGGGCACCGGGGATCTTCTTCTTGAGCCGCTCGCTCATGTCGCCGAGCCAGCGCAGGTAGGCCAGGCGCGCCTCGGTGCTGCCGAACTCCGGAACCGGCGGGGCCTTGTTGTGGATCGCCGAACTCAGCGCCGAGCGTACCGAATCGATCAGCGGCTCCTCGATCTGCGCGCCGGCCAACACCGGGCGCGGCATCGCGAGCGCCAGCGCCCCGGCGGTCGCGCCGCAGAGGCACAGCCGCCGCGACAGCCGGTCCGTCATGCGGCCAGTTGCTTCTGCACGAAGGTCGCGATGGCAGCCGCCGGCACCTTGGTCGCGGACGTCTCGCGGCGGTGCTGGTACTCGACCTCGCCTTCCTTCAGGCCGCGGTCGGAGATCACCACGCGGTGCGGCACGCCGATGAGCTCCCAGTCGGCGAACATCGCACCGGGGCGCTCTCCACGGTCGTCGAGCAGCACGTCGACGCCGGCGGCGAGCAGCTGGTCGTAGAGCGCCACCGCGGCCTCCTTGACCTCCGCGCTGCGGTCCATGCCGATCGGGCAGACGACGACGGCGAAGGGCGCGATGGCGTCGGGCCAGATGATGCCGCGCTCGTCGTGGTTCTGTTCGATCGCCGCGGCCGGCAGGCGCGTGATGCCGATGCCGTAGCAGCCCATCTCGAGAAACTGCGGCTTGCCGCCTTCGTCGAGGAAGGTCGCGCCCATCGGCCTGCTGTACTTGGTGCCGAGATAGAACACGTGGCCGACCTCGATGCCACGCTCGATCGCAAGCGCGCCCTTGCCGTCCGGCGACGCATCGCCGGCGACGACGTTGCGCAGGTCGGCGACGAGTCCGGGCTCGGGCAGGTCGCGGCCCCAGTTGACGCCGGTGATGTGGACGTCGGGCGCGTTGGCGCCGCAGATCCAGTCGGCCATGACGGCGACCTCGCGGTCGGCGACGATCTTCACCGGCTTGAGCAGGTTCAGCGGGCCGAGGTAACCCGGCTTGCAGCCGAAATGCTCCTCGATCTCGGTCAGCGTCGCGAAGCGGAAACCCGTGTCGAGGCCCGGCAGCTTGCCGACCTTGATCTCGTTCATGTCGTGGTCTCCGCGCAGCAGCAGCAGCCAGACCTCGACGCCCTTCGGGTTGCCGGCGTCGTCGAGCGGTTCGGTGGCGAGCACCAGCGACTTGACGGTGGTCGCAAGCGGCACGCCCAGCAGTTCGGCGACGTCGGCGCAGGTGCTCTTGCCCGGCGTCGCGGTGCGCGTCATCGCCTGGGGCGCGGTCGGGCGTGGCGCGGTGGGCGCCAAGGCCTCGGCCTTCTCCATGTTGGCGGCGTAGTCGCTGTCCGGGCAGTAGACGATGGCGTCCTCGCCGGTCGCGGCGATCACCTGGAATTCCTCGCTCAGGTCGCCGCCGATGGCGCCGCTGTCGGCGGCGACGGCACGGTAGCGCAGGCCGAAGCGGTCGAAGATGCGGCGGTAGGCCTGCGCCATGACCTGGTAGCTCGCCTTGGCCGCGTCCGGGTTGCGGTCGAAGCTGTAGGCGTCCTTCATCGTGAATTCGCGCCCGCGCATGAGGCCGAAACGCGGCCGGCGTTCGTCGCGGAACTTGGTCTGGATCTGGTAGAAATTCTTCGGCAGCTGCTTGTAGCTGCGGAACTCCTGACGCGCGATGTCGGTGACGACCTCCTCGCTGGTCGGCTGGACCACGAAATCACGCAGGTGCCGGTCCTTGATGCGCAGCAGTTCGGGGCCCATGGCCTCGAAACGACCGGTCTCCTGCCACAGTTCGGCCGGCTGTATCACCGGCATCGTGAGCTCGACGGCACCGGCGCGGTCCATCTCCTCGCGCACGATGGCCTCCACCTTGCGGATCACGCGCAATCCCATGGGCATGTAGGTGTAGATGCCCGCGCCGAGCTTCTTGATCAGGCCGGCACGCATCATCAGCCGATGGCTGGCCACTTCGGCGTCGGCGGGCGCTTCCTTCAGGGTGGATACAAAGAAACGGGAGGCTTTCATCGATGGGCTCGGAGAGTGACGGGGAGCGGAAAAGGGAGACGGAAGGATGTGGCCTCGAACGGCCACCTGATTCGACTCGGTGCAGGGATCGGACCGGGCCCTGGATTCGGGCCACGGTCTCGACATGCGACGACATTGGTTTGCATTTCGGTTGTTGCTTGCAACCCCACATGCATAATCGACGCAGTTCAAAAATTGGGGTTTGATTATGCTCGACCGTGACGGCTTCAGGCCCAACGTCGGCATCATCCTGCTCAACCAGAGAAACCAGGTTTTCTGGGGCAAACGCATACGCACCCACTCCTGGCAGTTCCCGCAAGGCGGCATCGATCGCGGCGAGAGTCCGGAACAGGCCATGTTCCGGGAGCTGCACGAGGAAGTGGGGCTCCATCCGGAGCATGTGAAGATCGTTGCCCGTACCCGTGACTGGTTGCGCTACGAGGTGCCGGACCGATTCATCCGACGCGACGCGAGAGGCCACTACAAGGGCCAGAAGCAGATCTGGTATCTGTTGCAGCTGGTCGGCCACGACTGGGATCTCAACCTGCGTGCGACCGACCATCCGGAATTCGACGCTTGGCGCTGGCACGACTACTGGGTGCCGCTGGAGGTGGTGGTGGAGTTCAAGCGCGGTGTCTACGAGATGGCGCTGACCGAGCTCGCCCGCTACCTGCCCCGCCCCGACCTCCGCAACCGTTTCCTGCGCAGCAACGTGCGCGCTCGCGATTTCGAGCGCGGCCCGTTCGCAGGCGCCGAACGTCAATTCGATCTTCCTCCGGGCGCGAGCTTCGACCCCGATCCCAATGCCTCACAGCCCGCGTCCGACTTTCCTGCCCATGACGATCCGCTCCACGCAAGGCGCTAGCCGAATCCTTTTCCTGGCCGCGCTCTGCATGGGTTTCTCCGGACTCGTCGCGGCGCAGCTCTTCTCGTCGCAAGAGAACTGGGTGGAGAGCGTGGCGCCGCCGCCACCCGCATTCGATACGGCGAAGCTGGTGCCGATCGTGATGCCACGCTACATGACGCTCGAATTCGGCGTCGACCCGTCGACGATCGTCGTCACGCCGGACGGCGTCGTGCGCTACGTGGTGGTCGCTCGCAACCCGTCGGGCGGCACGACGAACGCGTTCTACGAAGGCGTGCGATGCGCCACGGCCGAGGTCAAGGTCTATGCGCGATCGAACGGCCAGGAGTGGGAGAAGGCGACCGACCCGCAGTGGAAGCCGCTGCGGTTCCAGAACTCCAGCTACAGCAGGCGACTCGCGGCCCAGGGACTTTGCGGTGGCGCGGCGCCGCGCGGATCGGTCGGCGAGATGATGCGCGAGCTCAGGCAGCCGGTGCGCGAGGTCGAGTGATCCTCCTGCACCGGCGGCGGTGCAGGTCCGGTCAGCGCGGTGCGGTCAGCACCATGTTGTCCCGGTGCACCATCTCCGGCTCGGCCGCATAGCCCAGCAGGCGCTCGAATTCGGAGGACGACCTGCGGCAGAGCACCCGGGCCTCGGCGCTCGAGTAATTGGCCAGGCCACGCGCCATCTCGCCGCCCTGCTCGTCGCGCACCGCGATCACGTCG
>JAKONL010000058.1 GCA_022701965.1 Burkholderiaceae bacterium
AGCTGGGCGCTGGCGGCATACATCACGAAGCCCGGCACCGGCGCCAGCACGGTCGCGCCGGGCGTGTCGCAGGCCATCGTGACGAGCGAGATCAGTTCGTCGGAACCGTTGCCGAGCATCAGTTCGAAGCCGTCCGGCAGCTGCGCATGGGCTGCCAGGGCCCGACGCAGGTCGTCGCCGCGAGCTCCCGGATAGCGGTTGAGTTCCAGCGCGCCGAGCCTGCGGCCGAGCGCTTCCTGCAGGTCGGGCGACAGCGTGTACGGGTTCTCCATCGCGTCGAGCTTGCGAAAGCCGGTCGCGTCCTGGACGGCGTAGGCGTGCATGGCGCGGACATCGGGACGAATGCGCTGCAGTGCGTCGGCGCAGGAAGGAGAGAGGGAATCGGAAATCATTCGGGGGAAGTCCTGCAGGATCACTGCGTGCAGCGGAAGCTCGTGCGCAGCGCGGCCGACATCACCAGCTGCACCGGCATGTCGGCCTCGTAGCTGTCGGCGTTGCGCGAGAGCTCGCCCTGGTAGAGCCCGCGCGCCATGGCCGGCTCGAAGCGGCGCCCCTGGACGCAGAACGGCGGCTTGCGGCCCTCGCGCGCGGCGGCGTCGCCGGCCTCGCGCAAGCCCTCCATCACGCCGACGAGGTAGTAGTTGGCGTAGAGCTTGCCGTCCTTCTCGTTGGCCTCGAGCGTGCGCAGTTCGCGGATGCTCATCGCCTGGGCGGAGACAGCACCGAGAACGAACACCGACGCACAGGCGACACGCAGTGCGCGAAGCACGAAACCGGTCGTCATTTCAGCCGCATCCGTGCCGCTTCGGCATGGGCTGACAAGCCTTCGCCTTCGGCCAGCGTGACGGCGATCCGGCCAAGCACCTGCGCGCCCCGCTCGCTCACCTCGATCAGGCTGGAGCGCTTCTGGAAGTCGTAGACGCCCAGCGGACTCGAGAACCGTGCCGTGCCGCTGGTCGGCAGCACGTGGTTCGGGCCGGCGCAGTAGTCGCCCAGGCTCTCGCTCGTGTAGGCACCCAGGAAGATCGCGCCCGCGTGGCGCAGCAGCGGCTCCCAGCGGTGCGGATCGCCGCTGCTGATTTCCAGGTGCTCCGGCGCGATGCGGTTGCTGATGGCGCAGGCCTCTTCCATGTCGCGCGTCTGGATCAGCGCGCCGCGTCCGTTGAGCGACGCCGCGATGATGGCCGCGCGCGGCATGGCCGGCAGCAGCCGGTCGATCGCCTCCTGCACGCGGTCGATGTAGCCGGCATCGGGGCACAGCAGGATGCTCTGCGCGAGCTCGTCGTGCTCGGCTTGGCTGAACAGGTCCATCGCCACCCAGTCGGGCGGCGTGCTGCCGTCGGCCAGCACGAGGATCTCGCTCGGCCCGGCGATCATGTCGATGCCGACCGTGCCGAACACGCGGCGCTTGGCGGCGGCCACATAGGCGTTGCCCGGGCCGGTGATCTTGTCGACCGCGGGAATCGTCGCCGTGCCGTAGGCCAGCGCGGCCACGGCCTGCGCACCGCCGATGGTGAACGCGCGGCTCACGCCGGCGACGTGCGCCGCGGCCAGCACCAGCGCGTTCTTCTCGCCACCGGGCGTCGGCACCACCATGACGATCTCGCCGACGCCCGCGACGTGCGCCGGAATCGCGTTCATCAGCACGCTCGACGGATAGGCGGCCTTGCCGCCTGGCACGTAGATGCCGACGCGGTCGAGCGGCGTGACCTTCTGGCCGAGCAGCGTGCCGTCCTCGTCGCGATAGCTCCAGCTCTCGCCGCTGGCCTTCTTCTGCGCCTCGTGATAGCTGCGCACCCGGCGGGCGGCGGCTTCGAGCGCATCGCGCTGCACGACCGGCAGCGAGTCGAAAGCCGCGCGCAGTTCGTCGGCCGTGAGTTCGAGCGCCTTCATGTCGGGCGCATCCAGGCGGTCGAACTGCGCCGTGTACTCGCGCACCGCCACGTCGCCGCGCCGCTGCACGTCGGCGAGGATCTCGGCCACGCGCTCCTCGATGGCCGCGTCCGCTTCGGCCGACCAGTGCAGCCGGGCCTTGAACGCGGCCTCGAACTCGGCCGATGCGGTGGACAGGCGGACGGGGGCGGCGGTCGGGGTCATGACTTTGGAACGTTTACTTCGACGGAATGGCCGACGCGAAGGCGTCGAGGATGCGGCGGATCGGTTCGCGCTTGAGCTTGAGGGCGGCCTGGTTCACCACCAGCCGGGCACTGATGTCCATGATGCGTTCGACCTCGACCAGGTGGTTGGCCCTGAGCGTATTGCCGGTCGACACCAGGTCGACGATGGCGTCGGCCAGTCCGGTCAGTGGCGCGAGCTCCATGCTGCCGTAGAGCTTGATCAGGTCGACGTGCACGCCCTTGCCGGCGAAGAAGTCGCGCGCCAGGCCGACGTACTTGGTCGCGACCTTCAGGCGCGAGCCCTGCCGCACGGCCGACGTGTAGTCGAAGTCGGCGCGCACCGCGACGCTCAGGCGGCAGGCGGCGATCTTCAGGTCGAGCGGCTGGTAGAGGCCCTGGTTGCCGTGCTCGAGCAGCACGTCGAGCCCGGTCACGCCGAGATCGGCGCCGCCGTACTGCACGTACGTAGGCACGTCCGACGCACGCACCAGCACCACCCGCACGTCGGGCCGGGTCGTCGCGAGGATCAGCTTGCGGGATTTTTCGGGGTCCTCGGTGACCTCGATGCCGGCGGCGGCCAGCAACGGCAGCGTCTCCTCGAAGATGCGGCCCTTCGACAGCGCGAGCGTGATCACGCCGCTGCTCCGGTGATGCGGCTGATGTCGGCGCCCAGGCCGCGCAGCTTGGCCTCGATGCGGTCGTAGCCGCGGTCGAGGTGGTAGATGCGGTCGACCACGGTCTCGCCGTCAGCCACCAGGCCGGCGATCACCAGGCTGGCCGAAGCGCGCAGGTCGGTCGCCATCACGGTCGCGCCGGACAGCACGGCGGCGCCGTCGATCAGTGCGAGCCGCCCGTCGACATGGATCGACGCGCCCAGGCGCATGAGCTCGTCCACGTGCATGAAACGGTTCTCGAAGATCGTCTCGGTGACCG
>JAKONL010000078.1 GCA_022701965.1 Burkholderiaceae bacterium
CGACGTCGCGGCCGACGTCCTTGCCCAGGTCCGCGCTGGTCCCGCAGGCGTCGGCGATGTCGTCGGCGAGCTGGAACGCCTGGCCGAACTCGGTGGCGAAGGCCGCCAGCGCCATCCGCGTGGGGGCATCGGCCTGCGCGGCCAGCGCGGCCATCTCCACGGCGGCGGTGAACAGCGAGCCGGTCTTGAGATGGTTGGTCTGGACGATCGATTCGGCATCGCGACGCACCCGCCCGTCGTGCAGGTCGCGGCACTGGCCGCCCACCAGGCCACGCGGCCCGATGGCCTCGGCCAGCACCGTCATGCAGCGCACGCGCACGGCGGGCGCCAGCGTGCTGCTGCCCGCCGCGGCGAAGGCCTGGCCCAGCAACGCGACGGCCGCCAGGATGGCGATGTCGTCGCCATGCAGCACGTGCAGGGCCGGACGGCCTCGGCGCAATCGCGCGTCGTCCATGCAGGGCAGGTCGTCCAGGGCGAGCGACGCGGCATGCACCATCTCCAGCGCGCAGGCCGCATCGATGACGTCGCCGGCTTCCACTCCCAGATCGCCGGCGGCCAGCAGCAGGAGCAGCGGGCGCAAACGCTTGCCCGGTGCCAGTGCACAGTCGTGCATCGCGCGGGAGACGGTGTCGGTGTCGGGCTGCGGCGCCGGAATCCAGGCCAGGAGGCGTTCGTCGATGCGCGCATGCAGTGCCTCCACGTGGGCTGCGAAACCGATCGACGCGATCACATCGAGAGCCGGGAAGGGGCGGAGGACGGAGGAGGGCAGCATGAGCAGCTTTTTATAGCGTGACAAATGTCATAGCGGTGTCGGCCGACAGCGCGCGCTCCCCCGACTGCCCAGAATCGGTGGATCGCCTTTTCGCCCCTCATGCCTCACCTCGCAATCATCGCGCCTCCCTTCACCAGCCACGTTCGCGCCCTCGAAGCATTGGCGGACGCGCTCTGCGAGCGCGGACACCGCGTCAGCTGGCTCCATCAGGCCGATGTCGGCGCGCTGATCCGCAGTTCCCACATCGAATTCCATGCGTTGGGCACGGCCACGCACCCGGCCGGATCGCTCGCCGCCGTCGTCGCACGGGCCGCCCGGCCCGGCGGGCCGTCAGGACTGCGTCGCGTGATCCGCGACGTGGCCACGACCACCGACATGCTCTGCCGCGAGGCGCCCGCGCGGTTGCGCGCGCTGGGTGTCGACGCGATCGTCGCCGATCAGATGGAGGCAGCCGGCGGCCTGGTCGCCGCGCACCTCGGGCTGCCGTTCGTCTCGGTCGCCTGCGCCCTGCCGGTCGATCGCGAGCCCCGGATTCCCCTGCCGGTGATGCACTGGATGGCCGCCACCGATGCGGCCGGGCTGCAGATGAACGAGGGCAGCGAACGCGTGTACGACTGGCTGATGCGGCCGCACGCCGAGGTCATCGCGCGCCATGCGGCCGCCTTCGGACTGCCGCCGCGCACGCGACTCGACCAGTGCCTGTCGCCGACGCTGCGGATCGCGCAGACGGTGGACGGGTTCGATTTCCCGCGAGAAGCCGCGCCACCGACGCTGTACGCGGTCGGTCCGCTGCGCGGCACGGCGACGGCGACGGCGAATGCCACCGTGGACACGCTGGAGCGCCATGCGCCCGGCCTCGTCGCCGACCGTCCCTTCGTCTTCGCCTCGCTCGGCACGCTGCAGGGCGGCCGGTTCCGCCTGTTCCTGCGGATCGCGCGCGCCTGCCGGGCGCTGGGCGTGCAACTGCTGGTGGCGCATTGCGACCGGCTCGACGAACGGCAGGCCGAGGCCCTGCGTCGGGCCGGGGCGACATGGGTCACCGGTTTCGCGCCACAGCAGGCCGCCGTGGCGCGAGCGGACGTGGTCGTCACGCACGCGGGGCTCAACACCGTCATGGACGCGCTGGCCGCCGGCAAGCCGATGCTGGCGCTGCCGATCGCCTTCGACCAGCCCGGTTGCGCGGCGCGGGTGGTGCATGCGGGGGTGGGGCTGCGGCTCTTCCCGGGGCTGACCACCACCGGCGCCATCCGCGACGCCCTGCGACGTCTGCTGGACGAGCCCCGGTTCGCCGAGGCGGCGCGCGCCCTGGCGCCGGAGGTCCGCGCGGCCGGTGGCACGGCGCTGGCCGCCGATCTGGTCGAGCGCATGCTGGCGTCCGACCCGGTCGTCGATCGTCAGGCCATCGCATCCCCGGGTGGTCGGGCGATGCGACCGGCGACGGACTGCGACCTGCTGCTGGTGGGCGGCGGCCTGAGCAACGGCCTGATCGCCCTGCGCCTGGCGCAGCAGCGCCCGGACCTGCGCGTGATCGTCCTGGAGCGCGGCGACACGGCCGGCGGCAACCACACGTGGTCGTTCCACGACGCCGATCTCGAAGCGACGCAGAACGCCTGGGTCGCGCCGCTGGTGGCGCACCGCTGGCCGGCCCACGACGTGCGCTTTCCGCAGCGTCGGCGCCGCGTCGAGGGTGGCTATGCGTCGATCCCCTCGGCGCGCTTCGACGCCGTGCTGCGCGAGCGCCTGGGCGACCGGCTGGTCCTGGGTGCCGAGGTGCGGCGGCTGGACGCGCGCGCCGTCACGCTGGCCGACGGCCGCGTGCTGACGGCCGGCTGCGTGCTCGACGGTCGCGGTGCGCGGCCGGGCCCGCACATCGCGCTCGGCTTCCAGAAGTTCCTCGGCCAGGAGATCCGCACGGCCGCGCCGCACGGCCTGACCGAGCCGGTGCTCATGGACGCGACGGTCGATCAGCACGACGCCTACCGCTTCGTCTACCTGCTGCCGTTCACGGCCGACACCCTGCTCGTCGAGGACACCTACTACGCCGACGGCGGCGACCTGGACGACGCCGTGCTGCGCGAACGCATCGCCGCCTACGCCCGCTCGCAGGGCTGGCGCATCGCCGAGGTGTTGCGCGAGGAGCGCGGCGTGCTGCCGATCGTGCTGGCCGGCGACATGGACGCGTTCTGGCGCGATGCGGCCGAGGGCGCGGTACCGGTCGGGCTGGCGGCGGCGCTGTTCCACCCGACCACCGGCTATTCGCTGCCCGACGCCATCCGCCTGGCCGACCTGATCGCGGCGTTGCCCGCGGTCGACGTGGCGACCGTGCGGGCCGCCGTGCGCGGGCACGCGCTGCGCGCCTGGCGCGACCGGGGATTCTTCCGTCTGCTCAATCGCATGCTGTTCCGCGCCGCCGAGCCATCGCGGCGCTGGCACGTCATGCAACGCTTCTACGGCCTGCCGGCACCGCTCATCGCTCGTTTCTACGCGGCCCGGCCGACCTTGTCCGATCAACTCCGAATTCTCACGGGCAAGCCGCCGGTGCCGTTGGGCGCCGCGCTGCGGGCCGCCCTGGCGACCGACCTGCGCGGTGCGCCCGAACTCCAGGAAAAGACCTCATGAAACCCGCCCGCAGTGCCGTCGTCGTGGGAGCCGGCTTCGGCGGCCTCGCGCTGGCCATCCGCCTCCAGTCCGCCGG
>JAKONL010000080.1 GCA_022701965.1 Burkholderiaceae bacterium
CGACGTCGCGCCGATCTACGACATGCTGCCGATGGCCTATGCACCGGTGCGGGGGGTGGAGCTTCCTCCCCGGGCCTACGTGCCCCGTCTGCCGCTGCCGTCCGAGAACGCCGCATGGCAGGACGCCGCGAGCGCGGCGCTCGCCTTCTGGTCGATGGCCGCGAGCGACCCGCGAATCAGCGTCGCGTTCCGCCGGACATGCGCCGACAACGAGATGCTTCTCGGACGGACGGTCCGGCGCTGAGCACGGGTGCGGCGGTGGGGCTCAGAGCGCCAGCCGCCGCCGGGCCGCTTCGTACTCGCGCTTCAACCGGTCGATGAAGGCCGCAGCCGACGTCACCTCGTCGATGGCGCCGATGCCCTGGCCCGAGCCCCAGATGTCCTTCCAGGCCTTGGACTTCGACCCCTCCCCACCGCCGAAATTCATGGTCTTCAGGTCGCCCTGCGGCAGGTTGGCCGGGTCCATGCCGGCCGCGACGATGCTGGGCGCCAGGTAGTTGCCGTGCACGCCGGTGAACAGGTTCGAGTAGACGATGTCGTCGGAACTGCCGTCGACGATGGCCTGCTTGTACGCGTCGCTCGCACGGGCCTCCTCGGTCGCGATGAAGGCGGTGCCGATGTACGCGAAGTCCGCGCCCATCGCCTGCGCCGCCAGCACCGCGTCGCCGCTGGCGATCGACCCCGACAGCGCCACCGGGCCGTCGAACCACTTCCTGATCTCCTGGATCAGCGCGAACGGACTCTTCACGCCCGCATGCCCGCCCGCGCCGGCCGCGACCGCGATCAGCCCGTCGGCGCCCTTCTCGATCGCCTTCTTCGCGAAGGTGTCGTTGATGATGTCGTGCAGCGTCACACCGCCGTAGGCATGCACCGCGTCGTTCACGTCCACGCGCGCGCCGAGCGAGGTGATGACGATGGGTACCTTGTACTTCACGACCATTTCCATGTCGTGCTCGAGCCGGTCGTTGCTCTTGTGAACGATCTGGTTGATGGCGAACGGCGCGGCCGGCCGGTCCGGGTGGGCCTTGTCGTGCGCGGCCAGCGCCTCGGTGATCTCGGCGAGCCAGTCCTCGAGCTGCGACGCCGGCCGCGCGTTGAGCGCCGGCATCGCGCCGACGACGCCCGCCTTGCACTGGGCGATCACGAGCTTCGGCGTGCTGATGATGAACAGCGGCGAGCCGATGATCGGCAGCGGCAGGTTGGCGAGGATGGGAGGCAGTCTGGACATGGGCGGGTCTCCGTTCTTGTCGTTTCTTCTAGAAGGCTTCGAGCGCCATCGCGGTCACGCTGGCGGCGCCTTCGACGATGCTGTCGCGTACGGCCGGCGCCTTGTTCAGGATGTGCTCGGCATAGAAGCGCGCCGTCGCGATCTTGGCGCGCATGAAGGCCGCTTCGCTACCCGCCTCGGCGAGCGTCTCGGCCACCAGCAGCGAGCGCGCGAGCTGCCAGCCGGCCATCAGGTTGCCCGCGAGCATCAGGTAGGGCACGCTGCCGGAGAACACGGCGTTCGGCTCCGAACGCGTCCTGGCGGCAACGAAATCAACCACCTCGACGAAGGCTTCGCGCGCTGCCTTCAGGCGCTTCAGCACGGCCAGCGCATCGGCGCTGCCACGCTCGGCCAGTTCGGCTTCGGTGCGCTCGATCTGCCGCGCGATCGCCTTGGCCGTCTGCCCGCCGTCGCGCGCGGTCTTGCGGCCGACCAGGTCGTTGGCCTGGATCGCGGTGGTGCCTTCGTAGATGGTGAGGATCTTGGCGTCGCGCAGGTACTGCGCCGCGCCGGTCTCCTCGATGAAGCCCATGCCGCCGTGCACCTGCACGCCGAGCGACGCGACCTCCAGGCTCATCTCGGTGCTGTAGCCCTTGACCAGCGGCACGAGGAATTCGTGGAACGCCGCGTTCTGCCTTCGCGCATCGGGATCGGGATGATGGTGCGCGGCGTCGTAGGCGGCAGCGGCGACGCTGGCCATCGCGCGGCAGCCTTCGGTGCAGGCACGCATCGTCATCAGCATGCGGCGCACGTCGGGGTGGTGAAGGATCGGCGCGCTCGCCGGCATCGAGCCGTCGACCGGACGGCTCTGCACGCGTTCCCGCGCGTAGGCCACCGCGTGCTGGTAGGCGCGTTCGGCAATCGCGATGCCCTGCACGCCGACCGCGTAGCGCGCCGAATTCATCATGATGAACATGTACTCGAGGCCGCGGTTCTCCTCGCCGACCAGGTAGCCGACCGCGCCGCCGTGGTCGCCGTACTGCAGTACCGCCGTCGGCGAGGCCTTGATGCCAAGCTTGTGCTCGATGCTCACGCAGTGCACGTCGTTGCGCGCGCCGATCGCGCCGTCCTCGCCGACCATGAATTTCGGCACCACGAACAGGCTGATGCCCTTCACGCCCTCCGGCGCACCGGTCACGCGGGCCAGCACCAGATGGACGATGTTCTCGGCCATGTCGTGCTCGCCGTAGGTGATGTAGATCTTGGTGCCAAAGACCTTGTACGTCCCGTCGCCCGCCGGCTCCGCGCGGCTGCGCACCAGCGCGAGGTCGCTGCCGGCCTGCGGCTCGGTGAGGTTCATCGTGCCGGTCCACCGGCCGCTGACCAGCTTGCCGAGATAGGTCGCCTTCAGCTCGTCGGAGCCGGCCGTGAGCAGCGCCTCGATGGCACCGTCGCTGAGCAGCGGACACAGCGCGAAACTCATATTGGCCGAGTTCAGCATCTCCACGCAGGCGGCGCCGATCGTCTTGGGCAGGCCCTGGCCGCCGAAGTCGAGCGGATGCTGCAGGCCTTGCCAGCCGCCCTCGGCATACTGCGCGAACGCCTGCCTGAAGCCGGGCGTGGTCGTGACCTCGCCGCCCTTGAACGACGACGGATTGCGATCACCCTCGACGTTCAGCGGCGCGACCACGTCCTGGTTGAAGCGCGCGCATTCCTCGAGCACGGCCTGCGCCGTCTCCAGCGTCGCGTCCCCGAAGCCGGGCAGCGCGGCGATCTCGCCGATGCGCGCCAGATGCTCGATGTCGAACAGCATGTCCCTGACCGGTGCGATGTAGCTCATGGGTGTTGTCTCCAGATGAAAAAAAAGGCACCGCGAACGATGCCTCTCTCCTTGCCACGGGCCCTGCGGCCGGGCTGCGGAAGCGGCTTCAGAGCGCCTTGGTCAGTTCCGGCACGGCCACGAACAGGTCGGCCACCAGCCCGTAGTCGGCCACCGAGAAGATCGGCGCCTCCTCGTCCTTGTTGATCGCCACGATCACCTTCGAATCCTTCATGCCCGCCAGATGCTGGATCGCACCGGAGATGCCGGCAGCGACATAGAGCTGCGGCGCGACGATCTTGCCGGTCTGACCGACCTGCCAGTCGTTGGGCGCATAGCCCGCATCCACCGCCGCGCGGCTCGCGCCGAGGCCCGCATTGAGCTTGTCGGCCAGCGGTGTCATGACTTCCGCGAACTTCTCCGAGCTGCCGAGCGCGCGGCCGCCCGAGACGATGATCTTGGCGGCGGTCAACTCCGGACGGTCGCTCTTGGTGACTTCGCGGCCGACGAAGCTGGACTTGCCGCTGTCGGCCACGCCTTCGGCGTTCTCGACCGTGGCGCTGCCACCGGTGGCGGCTGCCGCGTCGAAGCCGGTGGTGCGCACGGTGATGACCTTGGTCGCATCCGAGCTCTGCACGGTGGCGATCGCGTTGCCCGCGTAGATCGGGCGCTCGAAGGTGTCGGGGCTGTCGACCTTGGTGATGTCGCTGATCTGCGCGACGTCGAGCTTGGCGGCCACGCGCGGGGCGACGTTCTTGCCGTTGGCCGTCGACGGGAACAGGATGTGGCTGTAGTTCGAGGCGATGGCGAGCACTTGCGCGGCGACGTTCTCGGCCAGGTTCTCCGCGAGGCTTGGGCTGTCGGCGACGATGACTTTGGCGACGCCTGCGATCTGCGCGGCGGCGGCGCCGGCTTCGGCGGCGTTCGCGCCGGCCACCAGCACGTGCACGTCGCCGCTCGCGCAGGCGATGGCCGCGGTCACGGTGTTGAGGGTCGCGGGCTTGACGCTCGCGTGGTCGTGTTCGGCAATGACGAGTACGGTCATGATCAGATCACCTTCGCTTCATTCTTGAGTTTGTCGACCAGGGCGGCCACGTCGGCCACCTTGATGCCGGCGCCGCGCTTGGGCGGCTCGGCGACCTTGAGGGTCTTCAGGCGCGGCTTCACGTCCACGCCCAGCTCCTCGGGCTTGAGGATCTCGAGCGGCTTCTTCTTGGCCTTCATGATGTTGGGCAGCGTCACGTAGCGCGGCTCGTTCAGGCGCAGGTCGGTCGTGACGACCGCCGGCAGCGTCAGCGTGAGCGTCTCGGCACCGCCGTCGACTTCGCGCGCCACGGTCACCTTGCCGTCGGCCACGTCGACCTTGGAGGCGAACGTGGCCTGCGGCAGGTCGGCGAGCGCGGCGAGCATCTGGCCGGTCTGGTTGGCGTCGTCGTCGATGGCCTGCTTGCCCAGGATCACGAGCTGGGGTTGCTCCTTGTCGACCAGCGCCTTGAGCAGCTTGGCGACGGCCAGCGGCTGCAGCTCCTCGGTGGTCTCCACCAGGATCGCGCGGTCGGCACCGATGGCCATCGCGGTGCGCAGCGTCTCCTGACACTTGGTGTCGCCGCAGGAGACCGCGACGATCTCGGTGACGACGCCCTTCTCCTTCAGGCGGACCGCCTCTTCGACGGCGATCTCGTCGAACGGGTTCATGCTCATCTTCACGTTGGCGATGTCCACGCCGCTGCCGTCGGACTTCACGCGCACCTTGACGTTGTAGTCGACGACGCGTTTGACTGGGACCAGAACCTTCATTGGGTTGACTCCGTTGGATTGCAAAGCTGTGTGTCTCGAATGTCCTGCACGAGGCAACCGGACATTCTAGGGCGGTGATTTCGCTGAAAGAAGAAAAAAGAACGGTCGTTCTTTTCTATCGAATTATAAAGGCGCATCACCTCGCGGCGTCGATGGCGCGGCCGCGACAAGGCCTTCGGGCAACGACGCCACGCGCACGACGCGCTGCGGGTACGGAATGTCGATACCGGCGGCGCGCAGCCCTTCGAGGATCGCGATGTTGATCGGCGAGCGCACGTTGTCCTTGCCCTTGTCCGGATCGGCGACCCAGAAGTTGAGCGTGAACTCCAGCCCGTCGGGCATGAAGCTCGTCAGGTAGGCGACCGGCGCCGGCTCGCTCATGACGCGCGGCTGCGCCACCGCCGCGTCCACGAGGATCGATTGCACCCGCGCCACGTCGCTGTCGTAGCCGACCACGATGGCGGTCGTGATGTTGAACTTGAGGTCGGCCAGCGAGAGGTTCTCGACCCGGCCGGTGATGAGCGACTCGTTGGGCACGATGGCCTCGCGGCCGTTGCCCGCGCGGATCAGCGTGTAGCGGGTCTTGATGTCGGTGACGCGGCCCTCGAAGCTGTCGACCTTCACGTTGTCGCCGATGCGGATCGCGCGCTCGAGCAGGATCACGAAGCCGCTCACGTAGTTGGCCGCCAGCTTCTGCAGTCCGAAGCCGAGTCCGACGCCGAGCGCGCCGCCGAGCACCGACAGCGCCGTCAGGTCGACGCCGACCGCCGACAGCGCGAACAGCAGGCCGATGAGCAGCAGCACCGCGCGGATCGCGTTGGACGCCACCTTGCGCATCGACAGGTCGGTCACGTGCTCGCGCAGGACCCGCTTCTCGACGGTGGAGGCGATCCACAGCGCGAGCACCAGCACCAGGCCCGCCGAGATCGCCCCCTGGAAGAGCATCAGCAGGCTGACCCGCGTCTTGCCGAAGGCCAGGGTGATTCCGTCGAGCTCGGCCAGCACCGGCGGCAGCAGCCCGACGATCCAGAGCACGGCGCCGAGCCAGGCGATCCACGACACCGTGCGCTCCGTCAGCGCGACGAGCGCCGACGCCGGAAACACCGCGCGCAGCACGCGCGCGATGAGCCGGATGACGGCCAGCGCGATGAAGATCGACACCGCGATGCGCAGCAGCACCACGACCTGGTATTCCAGCGCCCAGCGCCGCGCCAGGTCGGTGAAGACCAGCGCCAGCAGCGGGAACATCAGGCCATCGAAGACCCGCGCGCCGAACCAGATCGAGTCCCGGGGCTGGTCGCGTCCGAACCAGCGGCTCAGGCCCCAGGCCAGGCCGATGGACAGGGCGATCGCGGCGAGCTCGACCCAGACGCTGCGCGCCTGCATCTGGGCGAGGCGCTGAATGAAGTCGTCGAGGTTCAAAGATCCGCCAGCACGCGGATGTGCGCCTCGACGCTGGTGGCGAGCGCGTCGAGGTTGTAGCCGCCTTCCAGCATCGAGACGATCCGCCCCTGCGCATGACGCCGCGCCACCCCGCGCACGCGCTCGGTGATCCAGGCGAAGTCCTGCTCGTTGAGCCGCAGCTGGCCCAGGTCGTCGTCGCGGTGCGCGTCGAAGCCGGCGCTCACGAAGATCATCTGCGGCCTGAAGGCCTCGAGCCGCGGCATCCACATCGTCTCGATCAGCTCGCGCACGTCAATGCCACGGGTGTACGCCGGCACGGGCAGGTTCAGCATGTTGTCGGCCGGATGGTCGATGTCGCCGAACGGATAGAACGGATGCTGGAAGATGCCGACCATCAGCACCCGCGGGTCGCCGGCCAGGATGTCTTCGGTGCCGTTGCCGTGGTGGACGTCGAAGTCGACGATCGCCACGCGTTCCAGGCCGTGCGCCTCGAGCGCATGGCGCGCGGCGATGGCGACGTTGTTCAGGAAGCAGAAGCCCATCGCCTGCTCGCGGCAGGCATGGTGGCCGGGCGGGCGCACGGCGCAGAACGCGTTCTCCAGCGCGCCGGAGATCACCGCGTCGGTGGCCGCGACGGCCGCGCCGGCGGCACGGCGCGCGGCGAGCACCGAATGGCGCATCAGCACCGTATCCGGATCGATCATCGCGTGGGCGGGGCCGCCCGCGGGCCGGTCGGCGACCAGCCGCTGGCTCAGCTCCTCGAGATGTTCGAGATGCGCGACGCTGTGGGCGCGCACGATCTGGGGAAGGGTGGCGAGCGGTACGTCGCCGCGTTCGAGGGCATCGCCGACACCGGTCAGCAGCAGCCGGTCCTCGATGGCGTCCAGGCGTTGGGGACACTCGGGGTGTCCGTCGCCCATGTCGTGCTTCCAGCAGTCGCGGTGGGTGAAATAGCCAGTTTTTCCCATGTCTCTGTCGTCGGCAACCTCACGCGGCGTGGGGCCGGCGGGGCGTACGGTATTGTTTGCATATGGATACAAAGATGGACGTTGCCGCGAAGCTCGCCAGTTTGCTCGGTCAGCTTAACACCGTGATCGTGGGCAAGGAGACGCAGGTCCGCGACTGCGTGGCATGCCTGCTGGCAGGCGGCCACCTCCTGATCGAGGACGTTCCCGGCGTCGGGAAGACCACCCTTGCGCACGCCCTCTCGCACACCTTCGGCCTGCAGTTCTCGCGCGTCCAGTTCACCTCCGACCTCATGCCCGGCGACCTGTCGGGCGTCGCGATCTACGACCGCGGCCAGCAGGCCTTCGTGTTCCATCCCGGACCGATCTTCGCGCAGGTGCTGCTGGCCGACGAGATCAACCGCGCGAGCCCCCGGACGCAGAGCGCGCTGCTGGAGGCGATGGAGGAGAAGCAGGTCACGGTCGAGGGCGAGACCCGGCCGCTGCCGACGCCCTTCTTCGTGATCGCGACCCAGAATCCGCACGACCAGCTCGGCACCTTCGCGCTGCCCGAGTCCCAGCTCGACCGCTTCCTGATGCGCATCTCGCTCGGCTACCCCGACCGCGCCGCCGAGCGCGAGCTGCTCGCGGGCGCCGACCGCCGCGAGATGCTCGCCGCCCTCCCCGCGCTGCTCGACGCCGGCGAGCTCGAGGCGCTGCAGCGTCGCGTGCAGCAGGTGCACGCCGCGCCGCCGCTGATCGACTACGTGCAGGACCTGATCGCCGCGACGCGCGACGGCCGCTGGTTCCTGCAGGGACTGTCGCCGCGCGCGGGCATCGCGATCCTGCGCGCGGCCAAGGCGCAGGCGCTCCTGGCCGGGCGCGACTACGTGGCGCCCGACGACGTGCAGGCCGTACTGCCGCAGACCGTGGCGCACCGCGTGACGCCGGTGGGCGACGCGGGTCGAGGCGCCTTCGAGCAGGTGCGAGCGATGATCGCCGCGGTCCCGCTGCCGTGAACCCGCTGGGCGTCGTCCGCGCACGCATCGACGGCTGGTTCCTGTCGCGGCGACCGCCCGCGGACATCGTCGAGCTCACGCAGCGCAACGTCTACATCGTGCCCTCGCGCGCCGGCTGGATGCTCGGCGCGACGCTCGCGTTGCTGCTGGTGGCGTCGATCAACTTCCAGCTCAACCTCGGCTACCTGCTGACCTTCATGCTGGCGGGCTGCGTCGTCGTGGGCATGCACGTGGGGCACGCGACGCTGCGCGGCCTCACCCTGCACCTGATGCCGCCGGAAGCCCAGCACGCGGGCAGCGCGGCGATCCTGCGCGTGGTGCTGCACAACGCCCGGCGCGGCGTGCGCTACGGCATCGGACTCTCGGTACGCGGCAGCGGCCAGTGGGCCTGGAGCGACGTGCCGGCGCAGGGCAGCGAAGCGGTCGCGGTCGCCTTCCGGCCCGGACGGCGCGGGCTGCATCCGGTACCGCCGCTCACGGCCGAGACGCGCTATCCGCTCGGCACGTTCCGCGTCTGGACGGTGTGGATGCCGGCGGCGCAGCTGCTGGTCTATCCGGCGCCCGAGGTCGCGCCGCCGCCGCTGCCGGTCGGCGAGGCGCTGCAGGGCGATGCGAGCAGCGCCGCGTCGCGCGCCGGTCCGGCTGGCGAGTACGACGGCCTGCGCGCCTACCGGCGCGGCGACCCGCTCAAGCTGGTGGTGTGGAAGAAGGCCGCGCGCGCGCAGGCAGCGGGTTCCGACGACCTGGTGAGCCGGGATACGCAGCATGCCCGGCGCGACGAACTCTGGCTCGACGCACAGGCCGCGAACCTCGCCGACGTCGAGGCCCGCATGTCGCGGCTGTGCGCCTGGGTGCTGATGGCCGACCGGCTCGGCATCGACTACGGCCTGCGCGTGGGTGGCCGCACGCTGCGGCCGTCGCAGGGCGAGGCGCACCGGCGTGCCTGCCTGGAGGCGCTGGCCACATGCTGATCGCCTCGACGCGCCGGCGCATCGACGCGCTGCCCCGGGAGGCACGCGACACGCTGTTTCTGCTGGGCCTGATCGCGCTGATCGTGCTGCCGCAGGCCGGCACGCTGCCGCTCGCCTGCACCGCCCTCACGCTGGTGGCGCTCGCCTGGCGCGGCTGGATCGCCATCCGGGGCCGGCCGCTGCCGAACATGCGCTGGCGCATCGCGATGGTGGCGCTCGGCCTGGTGGGCGTCTACGCCGCGCACAGGACGCTGCTGGGCCGCGACGCGGGCGTGACGCTGGTGATCATGCTGCTGGCGCTCAAGACGCTGGAGATGCGGGCGCGCCGCGACGCGTTCGTGATCTTCTTCCTGGGTTTCTTCGCGATGCTCACGAATTTCTTCCAGTCGCAGTCGCTGGTGACCGCCTTCCTGATGCTGGTCGCGCTGCTCGGGCTGCTCACGGCCCTGGTCAACGCGCACAAGCCGGTCGGGCGGCCGCCGCTCGCGCAGTCGGCGCGCACGGCGCTGGGAATGATGCTGCTCGGCGCGCCGGTGATGCTGGCGCTGTTCATGCTCTTCCCACGCATGGCACCGCTCTGGGGCACGCCCAACGACGAGGCGACCGGGCGCAGCGGGCTGTCGAACACGATGCGCGTGGGCGCCATCGCCCGGCTCGCGCTCGACGACGGCATCGCCGCGCGCATCCGCTTCGACGACGGCGCGTCGCCGCCGCAGCGCGCGCTGTACTTCCGCGGGCCGGTGCTGTCTGACTTCGACGGCCGGCAGTGGACCGCGCCGGCGCCCTGGGAGCGCGGCTTCCTGAGCGCCGACCTGCGCGTGCGCGGCGAGCCGCTGCGCTACGAGGTCACGCTCGAACCGAGCAACCGGCCCTGGCTCCTGGCGCTGGACGCGCCGCAGCAGGCGCCCGAGGTGCCCGGCATGCGCGTCTTCGCGACGCCCGATCTCCAGCTGCTCGCGAGCCGCCCGATCGGCGACCTGGTGCGCTATCGCGCGGTGAGCTATCCGGACTTCCAGAGCGGGCCGCTGCGGCGGACGGCCGCGCTCGACCGCTACGTCGCGCTGCCCGCCGGCACCAACCCGCGCACGGTCGAGCTCGCCGCGCAGATGAAGCGCGACCCGGCGCTCGCCGCGGCCGGCACGCCGGGCTTCGTCGACGCCGCGCTCGCGCGCCTGCGCACCGGCGGCTACACCTACACGCTGGAGCCGGGCGTCTACGGCGAGGAGACGGCCGACGAGTTCTGGTTCGACCGCAGGGAAGGTTTCTGCGAGCACATCACCTCGGCCTTCGTGGTGCTGATGCGCGCGCTCGACGTGCCCTCGCGCGTCGTCACCGGCTACCAGGGCGGCGAACTCAACGGGGTCGACAACTTCTGGGTGGTGCGCCAGTCCGACGCGCATGCCTGGGCCGAGGTGTGGGAAGCCGGCACGGGCTGGGTGCGGGTCGATCCGACGGGCGCGGTATCGCCGGGACGCGTCGGCGCGTTCCAGCGCCTGGCACCGCAGGCCGGCTTCTTCGCCGGCGCACTCGGCACCATGAGCCCGACGCTGGCGCAGAACCTGCGCGCGGCCTGGGAAGCCGCCAACAACGGCTGGAACCAGTGGGTGCTCAACTACACGCAGAGCCGCCAGCTCGACCTGCTCAAGCGGCTGGGCTTCGACACGCCGAGCCTGCAGGACCTGGCCGTGGTGCTGCTGTGGCTCTTGATCGCGGTGTCGGCCGGCGGCGCGGGCTGGACGCTGTGGGAACGCTCTCGCCACGACCCGTGGCTGCGGCTGCTCGACCACGCACGCGCGCGGCTGCGCAAGGCCGGCCTCGCCGTGCCCGACGCCGCGCCGCCCCGGCGCACCGCGACCGCCGCCCTCGCGCACTTCGGCGAATCGGCACGGCCGGTGCACGACTGGCTGCTCAGGCTCGAAGCGCAGCGCTATGCGGCGGCGCCGGGCGATCGGGCCGGCGCCACGGGTGCGCCTGGCGTCGCCGCGCTGCGCCGGGAATTCGGTCGCCTGCCCTGGCCGACGCGCATCCGGGCGCCGCTGCGGCGAGCCGCACCCGAGACCCGTTGATTGATCGCTCCGCTTCTGCACAATCGACCCGATGCGACGCCCACCTTCCACAGCCTCCTCCGCCGCGCTGTCGGCCGCGATCCTGGCACTCTTCGCCTGCGGTATCCCGATCGACAGCCAGGCGCAGAAGCCGGCGAGGAAGACCGCTCCCGCAACGGCCGTGTCCGCCGCTGCCGCCGCACGCAGCGCCCCGCTCTACGCCACGCGCGACGACGCGATGCGGTTCGCCGACGACGTCGCCGCGCGACAGAACCTCGACCGCGACTGGGTGCGCCGCACCATCGGCAGCGCGCGCCTGCTGACCCACGTGCCGCGCCTGATGCTGCCCGCGCCGCGCGGCACCGCGAAGAACTGGCGCGTCTACCGCAGCCGCTTCATCGATCCGGTGCGCATCGCCGCCGGCGCCCGGTTCTGGCGGGACAACGCCGTCACCCTCGCTCGCGCGGAGGCGACGTACGGCGTGCCGCCGGAGATCATCGTGGGCATCATCGGCGTGGAAACCATCTACGGCCGCAACATGGGCAGCTTCCGCGTGATCGACGCGCTGGCGACGCTGTCGTTCGACTTCCCGCAGGCCCACCCGCGCGCGGCCGAGCGCGAGGCCTTCTTCCGCGGCGAGCTCGAAAGCTTCCTCGGCACCGAAGCCCGTACCGCCGAGGATCCGATGGTGCCGGTCGGCAGCTATGCCGGCGCGATGGGCATGCCGCAGTTCATGCCGAGCAGCATCGCGAAGTACGCGGTCGACTTCGACGGCGACGGACGCATCGACCTGGTGAACAACCCGGTCGACGTGATCGGCTCGGTGGCCAGCTACTTCAAGGCCTTCGGCTGGCAGCGCGGCATGCCGTCGACCTTTCCGGTCGGCTTCGACGCGGCGCGGCTGAAGATGCCGGTGCTGATGGAGAACGACATCAAGCCGAGCTTCAGCGCCGACAGCTTCGTCGCCACCGGCGCGGTGCTCGATCCGCGCGCGCAGGCGTATCCCGGCCTGCTGGCCCTGATCGAGCTGCAGAACGGCAGCGACGCGCCGAGCTATGTCGCCGGCACGCAGAACTTCTACGTGATCACGCGCTACAACTGGAGCAGCTACTACGCGATGTCGGTGCTCGACCTGGGCAACGAGGTCAAGGCCGCGCTCGCGCAGTGATGCCGAGGCCGGCGAGCGTCGTCCTGCCCATGCAGTCGCTCGACGCGCTCGGCGAGCGCATCTGCATCCTGGGGCCGTCCAACAGCGGCAAGTCGACCCTGGCCAAGGCCATCGCGCTGCAGCGTGGCCTGCCGGCCGTCCACCTCGACCAGCTCTTCCATTTTCCCCATACCGACTGGCAGCCCCGGCCCGAAGCGGAATTTCTGCGCCTGCACGACCGGGCGATCGCGCAGGCGG
>JAKONL010000086.1 GCA_022701965.1 Burkholderiaceae bacterium
CCCGGCCAGCACCTGGACGGCGTCGGGTCCGCGGCCGAGCGCCGCGGCGCGCGCGTTCAGCCCGCGCCGGTAGGCCTGCGATTCCTCGAACGACTGCGAGGCCGAGAACACGGCCTCCGCATGGCGCGCCGCCAGCAGGCGGCCATCGCCCGATCCGCCAGCCTGCACCAGCACCGGATGACCCTGCGGCGTGCGCGGCAGGGTCAGCGGGCCCTGCACCGAGAAGAACTCGCCGCGGTGCGCGATCGGCCGCACCTTGTCCGCGTCGACGAAGCGGCCCGCGACCTGGTCGCCGATGAAGGCGTCGTCCTCCCAGCTGTTCCACAGCGCCTTGACCACCGACGTGAACTCGGCCGCGCGCGCGTAGCGCTGCGCATGGTCGGGCACCGCGTCGCGGCCGAAGTTGCGCGCCGAGGGCAGGTCGGCCGTCGTCACGACGTTCCATCCCGCGCGCCCGCCGCTCACGTGGTCGAGCGTGGCGAAGCGCCGCGCGATGTTGTAGGGCTCGTTGTAGCTGGTCGACGCCGTGGCGATGAGGCCGATGTGCCGCGTCGCGGCGGCCACGCCCGCGAGCAGCACGGTCGGCTCCAGCGCGGTGATCGGGCGGAAGTGGATCTGGTCGATGATGGCCGCGTTGTCGGCCAGGAACACCGCGTCGAGCTTGCCGGCCTCGGCGATCTGCGCCACGCGCACGTAGTGCTGCACGTCGATGAAGGCGCGCGGGTCGGCGCCGGCCGGGCGCCAGGCCGACGGCAGGAAACCTGAGTGCAGGATGTTGACGTTGAGGTGGAGGCGGCGCGGTGCGGGCATGTCGTCGGTTTTCCGGTTCACTTCGAGAAGTAGTCGGGCAGCCGGTAGCCGGCCCAGACGGGGTTGGCCCTGAAGGCCTGCTGGAAGTCGGCCGACTGGTAGGCCAGCACGATGTCGCGCGCGTACTTCGCGTTCTCGTTGCCCTTCTTCACCGCCACGACGTTGACGTAGGGCGGCGTCATGTCCTCCTGCCTGAGCGCCTCGGTGAGCTTGAGTCCCGAGGCGACGGCGTAGTTGCCCTGCACGGCGGCGAGGTCGGCGTCGGCCAGCGAGCGGGCGGCCTGCGCGGCGTCGAGCGGCACCAGGCGCAGCCGCTTGCGGTTGGCGACCACGTCGCGCTCCGACACGCCGATCGGGCTCACGCCGGGCCTGAGTTCGATCCAGCCGATGGCGGCCAGGATGTTGAGCGCGCGCGCCGCGTTCACCGGGTCGGCGGGCAGCGTGACGGTGGCGCCGTCGGGCACCGTGTCGAGCGACTTGTGGCGCTGCGAGTACAGGCCCATCGGCGGCGTCGGCACCTGCACGATCGGCACCAGGTCGAAGCCCTGGCGCTCGTTGGTGGCCGCGAGGTAGAGCGAGTGCTGGAAGATGTTGGCATCGATGTGGCCGCGCTCGACCGCGTCGTTGGGCTGCACGCCCTGGCTGAATTCGACGTACCTGACGCTGTAGCCCTTGCGCGCGAGCAGCGGCTCGATGCCCTTGGCGAAGGCGTCGCGGTAGGGGCCGGGCATGAAGCCGATGCGCAGGTCGTCGGCATGGGCGGCATGGGCGCCGGCAACCAGCAGCAGCGCGGCGAGGAGACCGCCGAGACCGCGGCGTCGGTGGAAGAGGCTTGCGCCCGAGAAGGAAGGCATGGCGTGGAGTCCGGATGACGGGAGAGCGCGGACTCTAGGAGCGGCGGCGTCCGCGGCAAACGAAGGTTTGCGCCTATGCATCCTCGGAATGCGTCGTTGGCCGGCGCGGCCCCGCCGCTTAAGGTCGCCCGCTTTGTCCGGTCAGACCCCCTCCATGAGTTCCACCGCGCCCCTCGCCGCGTTCCTTCCCGCATCCGCCTCGTCCGCGTCCGTTACTCCAGCCACCGGCGCGGCGTCGGGCGCCTTCGGCAGCCGCATCGACATCCGCGGCGTGAGCCGGCGCTACGGCCGGGTCGCGGCCGTCGACGCGGTCGACCTCGCGATCGCGCCGGGCGAGTTCGTCACGCTGCTCGGGCCGAGCGGCAGCGGCAAGACCACGCTGCTGGGCGCCGTCGCCGGCTTCGCGCCGATCGACGCGGGCGACATCGTGGTCGACGGCCGCTCGGTGCGCGACGTGCCGCCGCACCGGCGCGGCTTCGGCATGGTGTTCCAGCACTACGCGTTGTTCCCGCACATGAGCGTGGCGCAGAACGTGGCCTTCCCGCTGCGCATGGAGGGCCTGGGCCGCAAGGAGGCCGAGCGCCGCGTCGGCGAGACGCTCGAACTGCTCCGCATGGGCGAGCACGCGGCGCGCAAGCCCGCGCAGCTCAGCGGCGGACAGCAGCAGCGCGTGGCGATCGCGCGCGCCATCGTGCGCCGGCCGCGCGTGGTGCTGATGGACGAGCCGCTGAGCGCTCTCGACCGGCGCCTGCGCGAGGCGATCCAGATCGAGATCCGCGCGCTGCACCGCACGCTCGGCACGACGATCGTCTTCGTCACGCACGACCAGGGCGAGGCGCTGGCGCTGAGCGACCGCATCGCCGTGCTCGACCGCGGCCGCATCGTGCAGGTGGGCACGCCGGCCGATCTCTACCGCGCGCCCGAGACCGAATTCATCGCGCGCTTCGTCGGCGAATCCAACCTGTTCGACGCCACGGTGACCGACGTGCGGCCGCACGAGGCATCGCTGCAGGGGCGCTCCGGCCAGCGTTTCGACGCGCGCCACGGCGGCCGTTCCCTGCGGACCGGCGACGTGGTGAAGGTGCTGGTGCGGCCCGAGCGCATGGCGCTGGTCGCCCCCGGTACGCCGGGGGCGCTGGCCGCGACCGTGCGTTCGACCGTCTTCCTCGGCGAGATCCTGCGGATCGACGCCACGCTGGCCGGCGGCGAGGCGGTGCAGGTCCGCTGCCTCGATCCGCTGGACGCGCGGCGGCCCGAGGCCGGCCAGACGGTGCATCTGCGCTGGGACGCCCGCGACGCGTGGGTCCTGCGGTGACGGCGCGGGTTCTGCGCGATCCGGCCTGGCTGCTGGTGCCGGCGATTGCCTTCCTCGGCTTCTTCTACCTGCTGCCGCTGGCCGACCTGCTGCGCCTGAGCGTGGCGGGCGCGGCAGGGGAAGCGGGCACGTGGTTCTCGCTCGCGCATTTCGAGCGGGTGTTCTCGGTGCCGCTGTACTGGAATTCGCTGCTGCGCACCTTCGGCATCGCCGCGGGGGTGGCGGCCCTGTGCGCGCTGTTCGGCTACCCGACCGCGCTGCTGGTGCACCGCGCGACGGGCGGCCGGCGGGCGGTGCTGCTGGCGGCCATCGTGCTGCCGTACTTCATCTCGGTGCTGATCCGGACCTACTCTTGGATGGTGCTGCTCGGGCGCAACGGGCCGATCAACAAGGCGCTGCTCGCGCTCGGCCTGGTCGATGCGCCGCTGCCGCTGATCTTCAACCGTGCCTCGGTGCTGGTCTCCATCGCCGCGGTGCTGCTGCCGCTGATGGTGCTGACCGTGCTGGGCAGCCTGGCCCGGCTCGATCCGCTGGTGCAGCGCGCGGCCGTCGCGAGCGGGGCCGGGCCGCTGGCGGCGTTCTGGCGCGTGGTCTTTCCGCAGACGCTGCCGGGGCTCCTGGCCGGCGTGCTGCTGGTCTTCGTCTCGGCGCTGGGCTTCTTCATCACGCCGTCGCTGCTCGGCGGGCCGACCGACCAGATGTTCGCCATGCACATCACCCAGCAGGCCGACTTCCTGGCCGCCGGCGGCTTCCTGCAGGCGCTGGCCGTGGTGCTGCTGGCGGTGACGCTGGCGGTGATCGCGGTGGCGGGGCGCTTCCTGGGTTTCGAATTCATCTGGGGCGGGGCGCGCGCGCTGCCGACGTCGGCTGCGGCGCCGCGCGCCGCGCCGGGGCCGGTCCGGCTGCGCGATACGGCCGTCGACCGGCTCGCGGACGCCTTCGGCTGGCCGCTGCTGCGCACGCTCGGCCACGTGCCCGCGTCGCCGGCGCGCATCGTGTCGGTCTCGCTCGCGGCGGTCGCGCTGGCGGCGCTGCTGCTGCCGATCGGCGTCGGCGCGCTGATCTCGTTCAGCGATGCCGTCTACATGCGCTTCCCGCCGGTGGCCTATTCGCTGCGCTGGTACGACCGGTTCCTCGCCGATCCGGTGTGGATGTCCTCGCTGGCGACCTCCGCGGCCGTGGGCGCGCTGGCGATGGTGCTGTCGGTCGTGCTGGGCACGGCGGCGGCGCTGGGGCTGGTGCGGTCGTCGCTGCCGGGCAAGACGGCCTGGATGACCTTCATGGTGAGCCCGCTGATCGTGCCGGGGGTGGTGCTGGGGCTGTCGCTCTACAGCCTGTTCCTGCGCGCCGGGCTCACCGGTGGGATCTGGGGACTCGCGGCGGCGCACGCGATCGGCGGCATCCCGCTGGTGCTGGTGATCGTCGCGGCCGGCCTGCAGTCGGTCGACGCGCGGCAGGAGCAGGCGGCCGCCGTGCACGGCGCCTCGCCGCTGCGGGTGTTCGCCTGGGTCACGCTGCCGGCGATCGGCCCGAGCGTGGCGGCGGCGTCGTTCTTCGCCTTTCTGCATTCCTTCGACGACCTGGTGCTGGCCATGTTCCTGAGCGGCTCGCGCATGACGACGCTGCCGCTGCGGCTGTGGGCCAACGTCAACTACAAGCTCGACCCCGTGCCCGCGGTGGTCGCCACCTTCGAGGTCGCGCTCATCGTCGCCGGCCTGCTGGTGTTCCATTTCTTTCTCCGCTCCGACCGTCTCTCCAAGGAAAAACCATGAAAAAGAATCCCGCCGTTCCCGTCGCCAGACGCTCCTTCGGACGCCTCCTTTCGATCGCGCTCGCGCTCGGCACACTGTGCGGCGCCGGCAGCGTCTGGAGCCAGCCGAAGGAGGTGGTGATCCAGGACCCGGGCGGCACCTACGGCGAGCATCTGCGCCGCCTGGTCTACGACCCGTTCACCAGGGACACCGGCATCAAGGTACTGACCGTGCAGGAGGCGCGCGGCGGCCCGCGCATCAAGGCGCAGGTCGAGGCCGGCCGCACCGAGTGGGACCTGGGCTTCGTCTTCGACCAGGAGGTGCGCCAGCTCGATGCCTACCTCGCCGACATCGACTACAAGAAGCTCTCGCCCGAGGCGCAGGCGACCGTCGCCTCGCTGCCGAAGGAGGCCGTGCGGCCCAAGGGCGTCGCGCTGCAGGTGATCGGCGTCGCGCTGGTCTACAACAGGGAAGCGTTTCCGTCGAAAAAGTATCCGCAGACGTGGGCCGATTTCTGGAACGTGAAGGACTTTCCCGGCAAGCGCTGCCTGCCGCAGTGGTCGCGCTTCGTCTTCGAGGCCGCGCTGCTGGCCGACGGCGTCGCGCCCGAGAAGCTCTACCCGGTCGACTTCGACCGCGCGCTGCGCAAGATCGAGCAGATCAGGCCGCACGTCGTGAAATGGTGGCTGACCAATTCGCAGGCGCCGCAACTGCTGCTCGACGGCGAGGCGTCGGCCTGCCTGTCGTACACCGGCCCGGTCGCACGCCTCAAGAAGGAAGACGCCGACGCGCCGCTGGAGATGACCTGGGACCAGGCCTTCACCTACTACGACTTCTTCTCGATCCCGAAGAACGCGCCGCATCCCGAGGCGGTGCTCCGGCTGCTGTCGTACCGGCTCGACGCGCAGCGCGCGGCGCGCGTGGCCGAGTCCACCAGCGTCGCGCTGCCGTCGCCACGCGTCTACGCGGCGGCCGACCCGAAGCTGCGCGACTACTGGACCAACAGCCCGGCCGTCGAGAAGAAGGCGATCAAGTGGAACGCCGACTTCTGGGGCGCGAAGGCCGCCGACGGCACCACCAACGAGGAATTCGCGCAGCAGAAGCTCAACCAGTTGCTGGCACGCTGAGCGCCATCCGCCCCAGGCCCTTAAGGTCGTGCTTTCCCCATCGCTGACATCCATGAAAACATCCAGCCATCTTGCCGCGGCTGCAGCCGTCGCCATCGCCACCTCGCTCCTGCTGCCCGTGCCCGCCGGCGCCGAAACGGTGCGCTGGGCGCGCGCGTCCGACCCCGCCACGCTCGACCCGCACGCGGTCAACCTCAACACCAACGTCACGCTGCTGCACCAGGTCTACGAGCCGCTCGTGCTGCGTGCCGCGGACGGCAAGCTGCAGGCCGGCCTGGCGACCTCGTGGAAGGTGACGGCCGACCCGACCGTGTGGGAGTTCAAGCTGCGTCCGGGTGTGAAGTTCCACGACGGCGCGGCGTTCACGGCCGACGACGTGGTGTTCACCTTCGAGCGCGCCAAGGCGCCGACTTCGGCCTGGAAGACGCTGCTGGCGCCCGTGGTCGAGGTCCGCAAGGTCGATGCGCTCACCGTGCAGGTCAGGACCTCGGGCGCGAACCTGGTGCTGCCCCAGACGCTCACCAACCTCTTCATGGTCAACGCGGCCTGGTCGAAGGCGAACCGGGCCGAGCAGCCGCAGAACGTGTCGGGCAAGGAGGAGAACTTCGCCACGCGCCACGAGAACGGTACCGGCCCGTACGTGCTCGCCTCGCGCGAGCAGGACGCGCGCACCGTGCTGCGGCAGTTCGACGGCTACTGGGGCAAGGGCCAGTTTCCGCTGCAGGTCACCGAGATCGTCTACCAGCCCATCAAGACCGCCGCCACGCGCATCGCGGCGCTGCTGTCGGACCAGGTCGATTTCGTGCAGGACGTGCCGGCGCAGGACGTGGCGAAGCTCAAGGCCGACCCGCGCCTGCGCGTTACCGAAGGGCTGGAGAACCGCACCATCTACCTCGGCCTGAACGTCGGCGCGAAGGAGCTCAGGTACGCGGACGTGAAGGGCAGGAACCCGCTGGCCGACCCGCGCGTGCGCGAGGCCTTCCGGCTGGCCATCGACCGCGAGGCGCTGCAGCGTGCGGTGATGCGCGGGCTCTCGGTGCCGGCCGGCGTCATCACGCCGCAGTTCGTCCACGGCTACGAGAAGGCCTTCGACACCTGGCCGAAGCCCGATGCGGTACGGGGCAGAAAGCTGCTTGCGGAGGCCGGCTACCCGGACGGCTTCGGCATCACGCTGCACTGCCCGAACAACCGCTACGTCAACGACGAGGCGATCTGCACCGCGGTCGGCGGCTTCCTGGCGCGCATCGGCGTGCGCGTGGCGGTGGAGGCGCGGCCGATCGCGATCCAGGCGACCGCCATCAACCAGGCCGACACCGATTTCTATCTCTACGGCTGGGCCGCACCGACCTTCGACTCGGCCTACATCTTCGATTACCTGGTCCACACGCGCGGCAAGGACGGTCGCGGCTCGGCCAACGCGGTCGGCTTCGGCGATGCGCAGACCGACGCGAGGATCGCCTCGCTCGCCACCGAGGGCGACGCCGCGAAGCGCGACGCGACGATCCACGCGATCTGGCAGACCGTGCAGCAGGAGGGCTTCTACATACCGCTGCACCACCAGGTGCTCGACTATGCGATGACGCGCCGGCTCGACATCCCGGTCAATCCGGAGGACGCGGTCTTCTTTCGGAGCGTGAAAGTGGCGCCGGCCGCGCGCTGACCGGTACGCGCCGCCGTGCTTCCTAGAATCGAAGCATGAAATCCGAGGCCGCTTCCGAACCCCGCCGCGCCCGCAGAGGCAGCGGCGCGGTCACGCTGCACGATGTGGCCAGGCTCGCCGGCGTGGCGCCCATCACGGCGTCGCGCGCGCTCAGTTCGCCGGACCGCGTCTCCAAGGAAGTGCTGAGGAAAGTCGCCGACGCGGTGAGCAGCACGGGCTACGTGCGCAATGGCCTGGCGGGGGGGCTCGCGTCGACGCGCAGCAGGCTGGTCGCGGCCGTGGTGCCGACGATCGCCGGGCCGGTGTTCCTGCAGACGGTCCAGGCGCTCACGCAGGCGCTGGCGGAGGAGGGCTACCAGCTGATGCTCGGACAGAGCGGCTACGTGGACTCGCGCGAGGACGACCTGCTCGAAGCCGTGATCGCGCGCCGTCCCGACGGCATCGTGCTGACGGGCATCCTGCATTCGCCGCAGGGGCGAAAGCGTCTTCTCGCGGCAGGCATTCCGGTGGTCGAGACCTGGGACCTGACGCCGACGCCGCTCGACATGCTCGTGGGCTTCTCGCACGCCGACGTCGGCGCCGCCGTGGCGGCGTACCTGCTCGGCAAGGGACGGCGCAGGCTCGCCATGATCGCGGGCGACGACGAGCGTTCGGGCCGGCGTCTGAAGGCTTTCGAGGAGGCCGCGCGCGCAGCCGGCGCGCCCGAGATCGAGGTGGTGACCGTCCCCGCGCCGACCACGCTTCGAAGCGGCCGGCAGGCGCTGTCCGACCTGATCAGCGCCGGCAGGGACTTCGACGCCGTGTTCTGCAGCTCCGACCTGCTGGCGCTCGGCGTCATGGTGGAGGCGCGTGCACGCGGCATCGCCGTGCCGGACCGGCTCGCCGTCGTCGGCTTCGGCGACCTCGAATTCGCAGCCGATCTCGATCCGTCGCTGACCTCCGTGCGCATCGACAGCGACGCC
This sequence comes from Burkholderiaceae bacterium, assembly GCA_022701965.1. The sequence continues at coordinate 8,480 of JAKONL010000086.1, forward strand.
ATCGGCCGGCAGGCGGCGCGCTTCATCGTCGACCGCGCGGAAAGACGGGTGGCAGGGCCGGCGGTGGTCGACATCGGGTTCACGATCGTGGAACGCGACAGCGCCTGAGCACGCGTGCACGGCAGTGCGATGGCACCGCCGCCGAGGGTAAATACGGAGCCGTCGATCTTGCCGACTCGCGTGGGTAGCGCTACCATATACGAACGGTAGCGCTACCACCGCTTGCCGACTTCCAAAGCATGGAGACACACACATGAAGCGATTCCTCGGCATCCTGCTGCTCGGCGCCTGCGCCGCCACCGGCGCTTTCGCGCAAGCCTGGCCGTCCAAGCCGGTCACGCTCGTCGTGCCATTCCCGGCCGGCGGCTCGACCGACATGGTCGCGCGTGCGATCGCGCCGCGCCTGGCCACCACGCTCGGCCAGCCGTTCCTGGTCGACAACAGGGCCGGCGCCACCGGCACCATCGGCGCCACGCAGGTCAAGCGCTCGGCACCCGACGGCGCGACCTTCCTGGTGACCTCGCTCGGCCCGCTGGTGATCGCGCCGCATCTGATCAAGGGCATGCAGTACGACGCCCTCAAGGATTTCGACACCATCACCGTCGCCGTGCAGGCGCCCAACGTGCTCGTGGTGCCGGCGACCTCGCCGCACGCCACGGTGGCCGACGTCATCGCCTTCGAGAAGAAGAACCCGGGGAAGATGACCTTCGCCTCGTCGGGCAACGGCTCCAGCGATCACCTCACGGCCGAGCTGTTCTGGCAGCAGACCGGCACCACCGGCCTGCACGTGCCCTACAAGGGCGGGGCGCCGGCCATCACCGACCTGCTCGGCGGCCAGGTCGACGGCTCGTTCCAGAACGTCAACGCGGTGGTGCAGAACGTCAAGGCGGGCAAGCTCAAGGCGCTCGCGGTCACCGGCGACAAGCGCTCGCCGGTATTGCCCGACGTGCCGACGATGGCCGAGGCCGGCATCAAGGGCGTCGAGGTCTATTCGTGGCAGGCAATCGTCGCACCCAAGGGTTTGCCTGCTGACGTCCGGGCCCGGGCGCACGAGACGATGGCGGCTGCGCTGAAGGATCCGGCCGTCCGGCAACAATTCACCGCGATCGGCCTGGAGGTGGTCGCCAACACGCCGGCGCAGTTCGACGCCTTCCAGCAGCAGGAATCCGCGCGCTGGAAGAAGGTCATCGAAACCGGAAAGATCTCGATCGACTGATCGGCCCGCATCCACAGAGCCAGAAGCCATTCCATGTCCGCATCGTCCACTCCCCTCGTCACCGCGCTGCGCGTGATCCCCGTCGCGGGCCGCGACAGCATGCTGCCCAACCTGAGCGGCGCGCACGGCCCGTTCTTCACCCGCAACATCCTGATCCTCACCGACAGCGCCGGACGCACCGGCGTGGGCGAGGTGCCCGGCGGCGAGAAGATCCGCCAGACGCTGGAAGACGCCGCGCCGCTGGTCGTCGGCCAGCCGCTCGGCTCGCACCAGCGCCTGCTGCAGGAGATCCAGACCCGGTTCGCCGACCGCGACAGCGGCGGGCGCGGCCTGCAGACCTTCGACCTGCGCACCACGATCCATGCGGTGACGGCCATTGAATCGGCGCTGCTCGACCTGCTCGGCCAGCATCTCGAAGTGCCGGTCGCCGCGCTGCTCGGCGAGGGCCAGCAGCGCGAGTCGGTCGAGATGCTCGGCTACCTGTTCTACGTCGGCGACAAGGCCCGGACCGACCTGCCCTACGTCACCGACGCCGATGCCGGCAACGACTGGTTCCGCCTGCGTCACGAGGAGGCCATGACACCCGAGGCGATCGTCCGCCTGGCCGAGGCGGCGCGCGAGAAGTACGGCTTCGACGACTTCAAGCTCAAGGGCGGCGTGCTGCGCGGCGACGAGGAGGTGGAGGCCATCGTCGCGCTGCACGAGCGCTTTCCACAGGCGCGCGTCACGCTCGACCCGAACGGCGGCTGGCTGCTGAAGGACGCGATCCGCCTCATGCGCGACATGCGCGGCGTGGTCGCCTATGCCGAGGACCCG
>JAKONL010000088.1 GCA_022701965.1 Burkholderiaceae bacterium
CAGGAACGCGAGGAATGCGCCGCCGACCATCTTGAGCATGCCGGGCACGATCCAGCCGGGTCCCGCGACCAGCACCGCCGCCCACCAGCGGCCGCGGTTGGCCGCCGTCTTCTCCGGCAGGAAGCGCAGGTAGTCGACCTGCTCGCCGATCAGCACGACCAGCGAGAACGCCACCGTCGCGGCGGCGCCGAACATCAGCGGCTCGAAGCCGCTGCTGCCCGAGACACGGCCGACCAGGCCGGTGAAATCGGCGAAGGTCTGCGGGTTCTTCCAGAGCACGGCCATGAAGGGCAGGAAGAACAGCACGATCCAGATCGGCTGGGTCCACAGCTGCAGCCCCGAGATCAGCGTGATGCCGCGCATCACCAGCGGGATGATCACGATCGACGACACCAGGTAGAGCATCGGCAGCGGCCAGTCCACCAGCAGCTGCAGCGCGAGCGCGAGGATCGCGGCTTCCAGCGCGAAGAAGATGAAGGTGAAGCTCGCGTAGATCAGCGAGGTCAGCGTCGAGCCGAGGTAGCCGAAGCCGGCCCCGCGCGTGAGCAGGTCCATGTCCACGCCGTGGCGCGCCGCGTAGTAGGCGATCGGCAGCCCGGTGAGAAAGGTCACGATGCCCACCATCAGGATGGCCCACAGCGCGTTCGAGAAGCCGTAGCTCAGCGCTATCGCGCCGCCGATGGCCTCCAGCGCGAGGAACGACGTGGCGCCGAAGGCCGCATTCGCGACGCGGAATTCCGACCACTTGCGAAAGCTGCGCGGCGTGTAGCGCAGCGCGTAGTCCTCCAGGGTCTCGTTCGACACCCAGGTGTTGTAGTCGCGGCGGATGCGGAAGATCTTCTGGCCGGTGACGGAGGGCATGGCGGTGGGGGAGAGCGGCTGCGGCATGGCAGGGTCACTGCAAGAAGCGCTCCGCATGCCGGCTCGCGAGTCTCGCCGCAGTCGGGCCGCCGGCCGCTACGTTGAATGACGTATTCGCATGCGCACCCCTGCTTCCTAGAGTAGCCCCCAAGGTGTCCACGACATCCCCGGCCGCACCGCCACGGTGCGCCGCCCGACGCTTTCCTCAACCTCGCCTGGAGTTCCCGATGTCCCGTCATCCCGATTCGCCCCTCGATGCGCTGGCCCTGCGCCGCCGCCGCCTGCTGCAGGGTGCCGCCGCCTTGCCGGTCATGGGCCTGAGCGGCCTGTCCTTCGGCCAGCAGTTCCCGACCGCCAAGGTCAACACGACCAAGCTCGCGGTCACCGACACCGAGGTCACGGTCGGCCAGCTGCATTCGTCGAGCGGCACGATGGCGATCTCCGAGACCGGCTCGATCCAGGCCGAGCAGCTCGCCATCGACGAGATCAACGCGATGGGCGGCATCCTGGGTCGCAAGATCAAGGTGATCAAGGAGGACGGCGCCTCCGACTGGCCGACGTTCGCGGAGAAGTCGAAGAAGCTGCTGGTCAACGACCATTGCGCGGCGGTCTTCGGTTGCTGGACCTCGGCCTCGCGCAAGGCGGTGCTGCCGGTGTTCGAGAAGGAAAACGGCCTGCTGTACTACCCGACCTTCTACGAAGGCCTGGAGCAGAGCAAGAACGTGTTCTACACCGGCCAGGAAGCCACGCAGCAGATCATCTGGGGCCTGGACTGGGCGCAGAAGGAGAAGAAGGCCAAGACCTTCTTCCTGGTCGGCTCCGACTACATCTGGCCGCGCACCTCGATGAAGATCGCGCGCAAGCACGTCGAGAACTTCCAGAAGGGCTCGATCAAGGGCGAGGAGTACTACCCGCTCGGACACACCAACTTCAACTCGCTGATCAACAAGATCAAGGTCGCCAAGCCCGACTGCATCTTCGCGGCGGTGGTGGGCGGATCGAACGTGGCGTTCTACAAGCAGCTCAAGGCCGCGGGCATCACCGGCGACAAGCAGTTCCTGCTGACGCTGGCCGTGACCGAGGACGAGATGACCGGCGTGGGCGGCGAGAACTTCGCAGGCTTCTACTCGTCGATGAAGTACTTCCAGTCGCTCACCAACGAGAACAACAAGAAGTTCGTCGCCGCGTTCAAGGCCAAGTACGGCAAGGACGCGGTCATCGGCGACGTCACGCAGGCCGGCTACCTCGGTCCGTGGCTGTGGAAGGCGGCGGTCGAGAAGGCCGGCAGCTTCGACGTCGACAAGGTCGTCGCCGCGTCGCCGGGCATCGAGCTCAAGACCGCGCCGGAAGGCTATGTGAAGCTGGACGCCAACCACCACCTGTGGAGCAAGGCGCGCATCGGGCAGGGGCAGCCGGACGGCACGTTCAAGGTGGTGGCGGAGTCGCCCGATCTGATCAAACCCGACCCGTTCCCCAAGGGGTATCAATAACCCACCCCGAAGCGGCTCACTTCGTGTAGCCGCCTCCCCCTCGAGGGAGCGACACCAGCGGCCCGGCTGAGCCGGTTCCGCGGTGTCCCACGGTTTGTTCATCGATTTATCGGACGCTGCGCCATGAGCATTTCAGACATGTGGAACATCGGCCTCATGCAGGGCTTCGCGGGGCTGAGCCTGTTCGCGGTGCTGCTGCTGATGGGGCTGGGCCTGGCGATCATCTTCGGCCAGATGGGCGTCATCAACATGGCGCACGGCGAGTTCATGACCATCGGCGCCTACACCATCTACATGGCCGCGCGTTTCACCGAGCATCTCGCGCCGGCCTTCATGCCCTACTACTTCCCGCTGGCCATCGGCCTGGCTTTCCTGCTCGCGTTCGCCGCGGGCTGGGTGGTGGAGTGGGCTCTGATCCGCCACCTCTACAAGCGCCCGCTCGACACGCTGCTCGCCACCTTCGGCGTGAGCCTGGGGATGCAGCAGATCTTCCGCACCTTCATCGGGCCGAAGGAGGTGAGTCCGACGCTGCCCGAATGGATCATGGGATCCTGGGCGCCTGCCGAAGGGCTCGACATTCCGATCAACGGCCTCTTCGTGCTCGGGCTTACGGCCGTCGTCACGGTCGGCGTGCTGTTCGCGCTGCACAGGAGCCGCTGGGGCCTGCGCGTGCGCGCTACGGTCGCCAACCGGGTCATGGCCAACGCCACGGGCATCGACACGAAGAAGACCGACCGCCTCACGTTCGCGATCGGCTGTGGCATCGCCGGCGTGGCGGGCGCCGCCTTCACCACCATCGGCTCGACCGGGCCGACGTCCGGCTCGCTCTACATCGTCGACGCCTTCCTGGTCGTCACCTTCGGCGGCGCGGCGAGCCTGCTGGGCACGGTGGTCTCGGCCTTCGGCATCGCGCAGACGCAGTCCATCGCCGAATTCTTCATCACCGGCTCGATGGCGAAGGTGCTCACGCTCTCGCTGATCGTGCTGATCCTCATGGTCCGTCCGCAAGGCCTGTTCGCCTCGAAGGTGAGGCGCTGAAATGATCGACACCCTCAAGTCGCTGGTCGCGCGCTACCAGCTCGCCAGCATCCTGCTGCTCGCGGTGCTGCTGGCCGTCGTGCTGCCGCTCGCGCTCGACATCTTCCGGCTCAACCTGGTCGGCAAATACCTCACCTACGCGTTCGTCGCGGTCGGGCTGGTGATGGTGTGGGGCTACGGCGGCGTGCTGAGCCTGGGGCAGGGCGTGTTCTTCGGCCTGGGCGGCTATGCGATGGCGATGTTCCTGAAGCTGGAGGCATCGGACCCGATCACCACGAAGATCCAGTCGACGCCCGGCATCCCCGATTTCATGGACTGGAACCAGATCACCGAACTGCCGCTCATGTGGCTGCCGTTCAAGAGCCTGACGCTGACGCTGATCCTGGTGGTGGCCGTGCCGACGCTGCTGGCCTGGATCATCAGCTACGCGATGTTCAAGCGCCGCGTGGGCGGCGTGTACTTCGCGATCATCACGCAGGCCGTCGCGCTGATCGTCACCGTGCTCATCATCGGCCAGC
>JAKONL010000106.1 GCA_022701965.1 Burkholderiaceae bacterium
CGCGCGCGCAGCACGCGGTCAAGGAGCTCGCGGCCAAGCTCACGGAGAAGGGCATCACGGTGAAGTACGCGATCCACCCGGTGGCCGGGCGCATGCCCGGGCACATGAACGTGCTGCTGGCCGAGGCCGAGGTGCCCTACGACCAGGTCTTCGAGATGGAGGACATCAACGGCGAGTTCGGCCAGGCCGACGTGGCCATCATCCTGGGCGCCAACGACGTGGTGAACCCGGCCGCCCACACCAAGGGCAGCCCGATCTACGGCATGCCGATCCTGGAGGCCTACAAGGCCAAGACGGTGATCGTGAACAAGCGCTCCATGGCCGCGGGCTATGCCGGGCTGGACAACGAGCTCTTCTACATGGACAAGACCATGATGGTCTTCGGCGACGCGAAGAAGGTGGTCGAGGACATGGGCAAGGCCATCGAATGACCGAGGCCCGGAACACGACCGATCGCCCCTGGCTCGCGAGTTATCCGGCGGGCGTGCCGGCGGACATCGACGCGACGCGCTATTCCTCGCTGGTCGCGCTGATGGACGAGAGCTTCGAGACCTTCGCCGAACGCCCGGCCGTGAGCTTTCTCGGCAAGGAGTGCAGCTACGCCGAGATCGGCCGCCGCAGCCGCGATTTCGCCGCCTATCTGCAGGGCCTGGGCCTGGCCAAGGGCGACCGGGTCGCGGTGATGATGCCCAACTGCCCGCAATACCCGATCGCGGTCGCAGGCATCCTGCGCGCCGGGCTGGTGGTGGTCAACGTCAATCCGCTCTACACGCCGCGCGAGCTCGAGCACCAGCTCAAGGACAGCGGCGCGACGGCCATCGTCATCATGGAGAACTTCGCCGCCACGCTGCAGCAGTGCCTGGCAGCGACGCCGGTGAAGCATGTCGTGCTCGGCGCGATGGGCGACCGGCTGGGGCTTGTCAAGGGCGCGGTGGTGAACCTGGTGGTGCGCAAGGTGAAGAAGCTGGTGCCGGCGTTCGACCTGCCGCGCGCGGTCCGCTTCAATTCGGCGCTCGCGCAGGGTGCCGCGAAGGCGTCGTCCGGGCCGGCGCCCGCGGTGCGGATCGACCCCGACGACATCGCCGTGCTGCAGTACACGGGCGGCACCACCGGCGTGGCCAAGGGCGCGGTGCTGCTGCATCGCAACGTGATCGCCAACGTCCTGCAGTCCGAGGCCTGGAACCTGCCGGCGATGAACAGGATCCCGGGCGGCGAGCAGCCCACGAGCGTCTGCGCGCTGCCGCTCTATCACATCTTCGCCTTCACGGTGAACATGATGCTGTGCCTGAAGACCGGCGGAAAGAGCATCCTGATCCCGAATCCGCGCGACCTGCCGGGCGTGCTCGAGGAGCTGTCGAAGCACCGGTTCCACAGCTTCCCGGCCGTCAACACGCTCTTCAACGGCCTGGCGAACCATCCCGATTTCGGCACGGTCGACTGGAGCCACCTGAAGGTGTCGGTGGGTGGCGGCATGGCGGTGCAGGGCGCGGTCGCCAAGCTCTGGCTCGAGAAGACCGGCTGCCCGATCTGCGAGGGCTACGGCCTGTCCGAGACTTCGCCGTCGGTCAGCTGCAACCCGACCGACAGCAAGGCGTACACCGGCACCATCGGCGTGCCGCTGCCCGGCACGCTCATGACGCTGCTCGACGACGATGGCCGCCCGGTGCCCGCGGGCCAGTCCGGCGAGATCGCCATCAAGGGCCCGCAGGTGATGGCCGGCTACTGGCAGCGGCCCGACGAGACCGCCAAGGTCATGACGGCCGACGGCTGGTTCAAGTCGGGCGACATCGGCGTCGTCGACGAGCGCGGCTACTTCAAGATCGTCGACCGCAAGAAGGACATGATCCTGGTCTCGGGCTTCAACGTGTACCCCAACGAGGTCGAGGACGTGGTCGCGCTGGTGCCGGGCGTTCTCGAATGCGCGGCCGTCGGCATGGCCGACGAGAAGACCGGCGAAGCCGTGAAGGTGGTCGTCGTGCGCAAGGACCCGTCGCTCACCGAGCAGCAGGTGCGCGACTTCTGCCGCGACAACCTGACGGGCTACAAGCGCCCGAAGGTGGTCGAATTCCGCACCGACCTGCCCAAGACGCCGGTGGGCAAGATCCTGCGGCGCGAACTTCGCGACGCGAAGAAATAGCCCCGCCGCCATGCGCACCGCCGGCCCGCTCGCCATCGTGGCGGCGATGCACGAGGAGCTCGCCGCCGTGCTGGCCCTCATGCCCGACGAACGCCGGCTCACGGTCGCGGGACGCGAGTTCTGGCAGGGCCGCCTGCACGGCCACGAGGTCGTCGTCGTGCTCGCGCGCATCGGCAAGGTCGCGGCGGCCACGACCGCCTCGGTGCTGGCGACGCGCTTCGGCGTCGGCCGGATCGTCTTCACGGGCGTCGCCGGCGGGCTCGGCGAGGGCGTGCGGGTGGGCGACGTGGTCGTGGCGAGCGAATTCCTGCAGCACGACATGGACGCGGCGCCGCTCTTCCCGCGCCACGAGGTCCCGCTGTACGGGCGCAGCCGCTTCCCGGCCGACGCCGACCTGGCCGCGGCGCTGCTCGACGCGGCGCGCGAGGCGATGCCGACGGCGGGAATCCATCACGGGTTGCTGGTCAGCGGCGACCGTTTCGTCTCCACCACCGCCGAAGCCCGCGCGCTCCGGGTCGAGCTGCCGGACGCGCTCGCCGTGGAGATGGAAGGCGCCGCCTTCGCGCAGGTCTGCCACGACTTCGGCATCCCGTTCGCCGCCGTGCGCACCGTCTCCGATCGCGCCGACGATGCGGCCCACGGCGATTTCCTGGCATTCATCCGTACCGTCGCGAGCCCGGGCTCGGCCGCGATCGTCGATGCGCTGCTGCGGCGCCTGCCCAGCGCCTGAATCTTTCCGGACTACTTCAGCCAGCCGCGGCGGCGGAAGTACAGCATCGGGCCGAGCGCGCTCGCGATCATCAGCGCGATCGCGGCGGCATACCCGTACTGCCATTCCAGCTCCGGCATGAACTTGAAGTTCATGCCGTAGACGCTCGCGATCAGCGTCGGCGGCAGCAGCGCGACGCTCGCGACCGAGAAGATCTTGATGGTCTTGTTCTGGTTGATGTTGATGAAGCCGACCGTCGCGTCCATCAGGAAGTTGATCTTGTCGAACAGGAACGCGGTGTGGTTGTCCAGCGACTCGATGTCGCGCAGGA
>JAKONL010000169.1 GCA_022701965.1 Burkholderiaceae bacterium
TGCTCAAGGCCGCCGGCGAGCTCGACTACCTGCCCGGCCGGGAGCTCTACGCCGCGCTGGCGCCGCAGCCGCTGCGCCTGAGCTTCCTGCTGCCCGACGGCACCAACCGCTTCATCCGCATGCTCGGCGACATGGTCGGCTACGCGCACGAGCACTGGGCGCCGTTCAACGTGCGCTGTCGCGCCGAATTCATCGAGAGCTTCGACCCGCACGAGCTCGCCGCGGCACTGCGGCGCCACGGCCGGCGCTGCGACGGCATCGCGGTCATGGCGCTGGAGCATCCGGCGGTGCGCGAGGCCGTGGCCGAGCTCACGGCCGCCGGCGTGCCGGTGATCACGCTGATCTCCGACCTCTCCAACTCGGCACGCACCGCCTACATCGGACTGGACAACCGCGCCGCGGGCCGCACCGCCGGCTACCTGATCGGGCGCTTCATCGGCGCGCGCGACGCCAAGGTCGCGCTGATCGCCGGCAGCCTGAGCTACCGCGCTCACGAGGAGCGCGAGGCCGGCTTCCTGCACGTGATCGACGAGCTCTTCGGCACGCTCGAGGTGGTCGGGCTGCGCGAAGGCCACGACGACGCCGAGCAGAACTACCGCCAGACCTGCGCGCTGCTCGAGCAGCACCCCGGCCTCGCGGGCATCTACAACATCGGCGGCGCCTCCGACGGCGTGGCCCGCGCGCTGAAGGAAGCACGCCAGGACCAGAAGGTGGTCTTCATCGGCCACGGCCTCACGCCCGACACGCGGGCCCTGCTGATCGACGGCAGCATGGACGCGGTCATCACGCAGAGCCCGCACACCACGCTGATGAGCTGCGTGCGGATCTTCACCAACCTGCGCGACGGGCGGGAGGCGCTCAGCGGCGTCGAAAGCACCCGCAGCCAGGTGATATTCCGAGAAAACCTGCCCTAAAGAATTGTCGATAAACGATTAGTTACAACTAAGTAACATCGCCGGCTCTTACTACAACAGGAGGGCTTTCGATGCACACACTGGTTCGTTCCGCCGGGGTTATCACTTTCGGTCTCTGCAGTCTGCAAGCGTTCGGCATCACGCTGTCGCCCAACGCGATCGGCGGCGGCGGCAACATTCCCGGCACGTATTCCAGCGTCGATTTCCATGTCCGCGACGGCGACTGGACACCCACCCTGACGCTGCCCCGATCGGCTGCCCCGGGCGCGACGATCGCCATCTATTCGAGCGCTTCCTACGCGACGAACGTCGCGCTCGCCAACACCGACCTTCCGCTGCGCACCACGACCCTCGCGGCCGGCGATACGCTGAAGTTCACCTACGACGCCGGCACCTCGCGCTGGCTCGCCAGGCTGCCCGAATACTCGCCGGCCAGCGTCGGCGCGACCATCCCCGCCAGCGGCAGCGGCAGCAAGCTGGCGCGCTACGCCATGCAGGACGGCAACTGGGTGCCGATGGTCACCCTGCCGGCCAGCGCGCAGCCGGGCGCGGTGATGGTCGTCGGCTCCGGTGCCACGTGGGACAGCGCGATTTCGCCGACCAACGTGCTGCAGGCCAGCACCATGCGGATTTCCACCGGCGAGCAGTACGCGTACGTGTTCCATCCCGAACTGAGGAAGTGGTACCTGGTGGCATCGCCCGTGACCACCCTCGGCCCGCAACAGACCGATGGCGGCGTCATGCGCCCGACGACCCGCCCGCGCACCGAACTCGTGCTGCCGGCGGGCACGCGCACGACGAGCATCCGGCTGCCCGCGTCGGCCGGCGACCGCGACCGGGTGCGCGTCTCGTCCGCAGCCGCCGACATGCAGATCGTCCGCAACGACGCCGTCGATTTCGCCGGCACCATGCAGCTGCGCTCGGGCGACGCCTACGAGTTCATGTGGATCGCCGAGAAAGGCCGCTGGAGCGTCATGTCGTCGCCCTCGCGCACGTTCGACGTGCAGGCCATGGCCGGCGGCCGGGTGCCCGACACGACGACCCCCACCACGCGCGTGCAGGCCTGGGACGGCAACTGGGTGCCGACGGTCAGCCTGCCGACCCGGGCGAAACCCGGTGACCGGGTCGTGATGGCGAGCGCGGCCACCTGGTCGCTTCAGGTCGTGCCCGGCGGTGCGCCCGCGAACTTCGCCTCGCAGCCCATCACGACCGGCGATACCGTGGCGTTCGTCGTCAACCCCGACGGCCGCTGGGCGGTCGAGACCCGCACGATCACGATGCTCAACGTCTACGCCGACAAGGTCGCCGCGGCCTACGGCAGCCAGGCTGCCCGCGCCCGCCAGCTCGAATCGTTCCGGCTGACGAACGAGGCGCTGGAGAACTCGCGGGCCAACTTCCGCCTCAGGATGGTCGGCCTGATGCAGGGGCGCGACCAGGGGGCCACGCTCAACGATGCGGTCGCGCGCGTCCGCGACGACGCCCTGATCCAGAACGAGCGCAGGCGCCTGGGCGCGGATGCCGTCTACTACGAAGGCGCGGAGCAGGGCTGCGGGCTCGCCTGGGTCACCGCGACGGCCTACAACATGGTCGCCACCGGCAGCACCGATTGCGGCACCACCGTGATGCGGCACGAATTCGGCCACAACATGGGGCTCTCGCACGGCGGCCAGGCGGGCGGCTCGACACCCTATGCGACCGGCTACACGCTGGTCTCCGACATCATGGGCGGCAACGCCATTCCGTACTTCTCGACACCGGCGCTCTACGACGCCACGCTCGGCATCGCGATGGGCATCCCGGGCAAGGTCGACGCCGTCCGCGCCATGAACGAGCGCTCGGAACTGGTGTCGCGGTTCTACCCGTGAGCGCGATGTCAAGGCGGCCGCGCATGGCGGCGGTCGCTGCCGCGGTGGCGATCGCCGCCGTCGGCCTCGGCCTCGTCTGGACGCGCCAAGGCGAACAGCCGCCGACGGCCGCTTCCGCCGCGTCCCCGGCGCCGGAATTCGTCGCATCCGGCTGGGGCGATCCACGGCTCGGCACGTCAGGCGACGCGGGCGCGGGCAAGGACGCGTCGCTCGCGCCGCTGCCCGAGACCCTGCGCCGTCCCGATGCCGGAGGCGATGTCGTCGCCCGCGTCCAGCAACGCCAGGGCATGTACCGGCTCTTCTCGGACGCGCAGGACATCGAGCGCGCACGCGGCAACGACGCGCTGATGGCGCCCGCGTCGCCGACCGAGGCGATCGGCCATCTGCCGTTTCTCTCGGAGCGACAGAAATCGGATGGTCGCGGCTTCATCCGCTACGACGTCCGCACGCTGGAATCCCGCGTCGAGGGCGACCCGGTCGACCTCTACCTGCCCGCCCTCGGCGTCACGGCCAAGGCGGTCGTCGAGCAGGTCGAGTCGCTCGACGGCATGCTGCGCTGGTCGGGCCGCATCCTCGATTTCCAGGAAGGCGGACGCTTCAGCGTGACGCATGCGCTGCGCGACGACTACGCCGTCGGCACCTTCGACACGCCCCTCGGAAACTTCGCGATGGAGGTCAAGAACGGCTGGGGCTGGGTCGCGACGCAGGCCAGCGATTTCGTGCTGCCGCCGGGCGGCGACGACGGCCTGGTCGACGCGCATGCCGGCGACGGCGCCTCGGCGCTCAGAGCACCAGCAGCGCCCGGAAATCGTTGACGTTGGTGTGCGTCGGCCCGGTGACCAGCAGGTCGCCGACGGCGTCGAAGTAGCCGTAGGCGTCGTTGCGGTCGAGGTGGTCGGCCAGCTTGAGTCCCTTCGCCTCGGCGCGCGCGAGCGTGTCGGGCACGACGAAGGCGCCGGCGTTGTCCTCGATGCCGTCGATGCCGTCGGTGTCGGCGGCCAGCGCCCAGATGCCGGGCCGCCCGCCCAGCGCGCCGGCGAGCCCGAGGCAGAACTCGCCGGCCCGCCCGCCACGCCCCCGGGCCTGGCCGGGCCGGCGCTCCCGGATCGTGACGGTGGTCTCGCCGCCCGACAGGATCACGCAGGGCCGCGCGAAGGGCGCGCCGCGCTGCGCGACCGAACGCGCCAGCGCGCCGAGCACCTTGCCGACCTCGCGCGCTTCGCCTTCCATCTCGTCGCTCAGGATGTGCGCCTCGATGCCAGCCGCGCGCGCCGCGGCCGCCGCGGCTTCGAGCGACTGCTGCGGCGTGGCGATGAGGTGCGTCGCGTGGCCCTCGAACACGGCGTCGCCGGGCTTGGGTGTCTCGAGCGTGCCGTCCTCGAGGCGCGCGCGCACGGCGGCGGGGACTTCGATGCGGTAGCGGTCGAGGATCGCCAGCGCCTCGGCGCAGGTCGTGCCATCGGGCACCGTCGGTCCGCTGGCGATCACCGCCGGGTCGTCGCCGGGCACGTCGCTGATGGTGAGCGTGACCACCCGCGCCGGCGCGCAGGCCGCGGCCAGCCGCCCGCCCTTGATCCGCGACAGGTGCTTGCGCACGCAGTTCATCTCACCGATGTGGGCGCCGCTGTCGAGCAGCTGCTTGTTGATGCGCTGCTTGTCGGCCAGCGTCAGGCCGTCGGCGGGCAGGGTCAGCAGCGACGAGCCGCCGCCGGAGATCAGGCACAGCACGAGGTCGTCGGACGTGAGGGGTTGCGGGTCGCCCGAGGCCAGCGCCAGGATGCGCGAAGCGGCGTCGAAGCCGGCCTGGTCGGGCACCGGATGCGCGGCCTCGACGAGTTCGATGCGGCGCGCCAGTCCTTCGGGACGCGGCGGGATGTGGCCGTAGCGCGTGACCACCAGGCCCGAGAGCGGCGCGTCGGCCGGCCACAGCGCCTCCAGCGCCTGCGCCATCGAGCCGCCGGCCTTGCCCGCGCCGAGCACCAGGGTGCGGCCCTTCGGAGGCGGCGGCAGGCAGGCCCCCATGCTGGCCAGCGGCAGCGCGCGCTCGACGGCGACGCGGTAGAGGTGTTCGAGGAAGTCGCGCGGCGCGGCGTGCGGGTCGGGGGTGCTCGAGGTCATGGGTGCGGGTGTCTCCTTGGGCACTATTCTGTCGCGATGTCCACCCTCCTGATCCGGAACGCCCGCTGCGTGGCGACCTTCGACGATGCGCGTACCGAGCTGCGGGATGCCTCGATCTTCATCCGCGGCCACCGCATCGAGGCCATCGGCCCCGCGGCCGACATGCCCGAGGCCGCCGATGCGGCCGACGAGGTCGTGGACGCAAGCCGCCACCTGGTCGTGCCGGGCCTGGTCAATACGCACCACCACATGTATCAGTCGCTCACGCGCGCCTTGCCGGCGGTACAGAACGCGGAACTCTTCTCCTGGCTGCACGGGCTCTATCCGGTCTGGGCCGGCCTGACGCCGGAGATGGTCCGGGTGTCGACGCAGCTCGCGATGGCCGAGCTGCTGCTCTCGGGCTGCACCACCAGCAGCGACCATCTCTACATCTATCCGAACGGCGTGCGGCTGGACGACAGCATCGAGGCGGCGCGCGAGATCGGCATGCGCTTCGTCGCCACGCGCGGCAGCATGAGCGTCGGCCGGTCGCAGGGCGGCCTGCC
>JAKONL010000175.1 GCA_022701965.1 Burkholderiaceae bacterium
CATCTGGATCCCGACGACATCGACAACCCACTGTCCGGGGGCGGTCCGGTGCGCACGCTGGAGATCTATCGCCGGCTTTCCCGGCATCACGAGATCACGGTGCTGACGCCGACCTTCGAGGGCTCGACCTCGGAGAAGGTCCGCGACGGCATCCGCTACGTGCGCCTGGGCCGCAAGATCCGCGATCACGGCTCGTCGCACCATCTCACCTTCCTGGCCGCGCTGCCGTCGGCGGTGCGGCGCTTCGAGCACGACCTGCTGGTCGAGGACTTCATGCCGCCGTGCTCGGCGACGTGGACGCCTTTCTTCCGCCACCGTGATCGTCCCATGGTCGCATCGGTCCAGTGGTTCTTCGCCCGCGACTACACGCGGCGGCTGAAACTTCCGTTCCACTGGGGCGAGGAGTACGGCGTGCGGCTCTATCGGAACTTCGTGGTGCTGACCGACGCCATGCGCCGGCGCATCACGGAACGCCATCCACGCGCCGACTGCCGGGTGATCGGCAACGGCGTGGACGACGACCTGTTCCAGGTGAGCGCGCGGCCGGGCACGGGCATCCTGTTCCTCGGCCGGCTGGAGGTCGTCGCCAAGGGCATCGACCTGCTGCTGGCCGCCTACGCCCGCATCCCGGAAGCCGAGCGCGAGCCCCTGACGCTCGCCGGCACGCTGCAGCAGCCGCAGGCCGTGCAGGAGCTGATCGATCGCTTCGGGCTCGGCCGCTGGGTGCGCATGACCGGTTCCTACGACGCCGCCGAGCGTTCCCGGCTGCTGGCGGCCTGCCGTTTCGTCGTCATGCCCTCGCGGCTGGAAACCTTCGGCATGACCATCGCCGAGGCCAACGCGGCGGCGCGCCAGGTCGTCGTCTGGGACCGGGCGCCGATGAACGAGGTGGCCTCGCCCGGCAGCCCCCGCGTGCCGCCCGACGACATCGTCGGCTATGCCGAGGCGATGCGCCGGCTGCTCGCGATGCCCGCCGAGTCGCTCGCCGAGCAGGGCGAACTCTCCCGCGCCCATGCGCAGCGCTGGAACTGGCGCACGGTGGCCGACGCGCAGGAGCAGTACTACTTCGACGTCATGCACCGCCATCGCGTCGACAGTCTCACCAACCCCTAGGAAGCACAGCCCCCCATGCATTCACCCCCCGCTCCCGCGCGCCTGAGCTGGGCCGAGACGCGCGCGCTCATCGGCTCCGACCTGCAGCGCCTGGCCACCCACCTGAACCAGCCGGACTCGTTCGTCCACCGGGTCTACTTCTTCCTGCTGCCCGGCTTCCTCGCCCTGCTCTTCCATCGGCTCTCCCGGTACGCCTACCTGCGCGGCTGGCGCTGGGTCGCCCGGTTGCTGGCCCTGGTGGGCCTGTACGTCACGCGCGCCGAAATCCCGCCGACCACGTCGATCGGCCCCGGCGCACTGATCTCGCACGCGACCTGCGTGAGCCTGTTCGGCACCATCGGCGCGCGGATCACGGTCACCGGCAACGCGGCCATCGGCGGCGGCATGGGCATCCAGGACATCGGCGGCGGGCCGGGTTATCCGGTACTCGGCGACGACGTCCTGCTGGCATACGGCTCGCACGTGCTGGGCGCCGTGCGCATCGGCGACGGCGTGCACGTCGGGCCCGGCACCCTGGTCACCTTCGACGTCCCGGCCGGCGGGCTGGTCCTCTGGGACCGTCCCCGGGTCATCCGCGGCGGCGCCCGTCGCACGTGAGGCACAGCGCATGAAAACACCCCTCGTCAGCATCGTCATCGTCAACTGGAACGTGCGCGAGATGCTGCGCGCCTGCCTGCGATCCGTCTTCGACGCCGGTGGCCTGGCGGCCGACCGGATGCGCGTCATCGTGGTGGACAACGCCTCGGGCGACGGCAGCGTCGAGATGGTGCGATCGAGCTTCCCGCAGGTCGTGCTGATCGCCAACGACGACAACGTCGGTTTCGGTCGCGCCAACAACCAGGCGCTCGCGCATTGCGCTGGACCCTTCGTGCTGCTGCTCAATCCCGACACGGTGGTCGAGGACGGCGGGCTCGCCAAGCTGGTGGCGCACATGAAGGCGCGGCCCGAGGTGGCCGTGACCGGCTGCCGGCTCCTGAACGCCGACCGCTCGCTGCAGCGCTGGACCGGCGGCGCCTACCCGAGGTTGCTCAACGTCGCCACCCACTACCTGTTCCTGGACCGCCTGCTGCCGCCGAGCTGGCGTCCGATGCCGCTCTACCTCGATCGCGACGCGAGCGCCGACCGCGAGGTCGACTGGGTCTCGGGCGCGGTGATGCTGCTGCGTGCCAGCCGGCTCGACGGCCAGCTCTTCAACCCGAAGTACTTCATGTACGGCGAGGACATGGAGCTGTGCCACCGGCTCAAGCGCGCCGGCGGACGGGTCGTCTACACGCCGGCCGTCTCGGTCATCCACTACCAGGGCGCGAGCATGAAACAGCAGCAGGGCGACGTGCTGCTGTCCTCGCTCAAGGGACCGCGCCAGTTCTACCGGCAGATGCGCGGCGGCCGCGGGCTGTGGCTCTACGACGCGATCACGGTGGGCGGCTTCGGGCTGCGCTGGGTCCTGTACAGCGCCGCCGGCGTGCTGCGGCCGCGCTCGGACCTCGGCGCCAGGGCGCGGTCGAGCCGCGACATGGCGTTGCGCGCCTGGGCCATCCTGCGCAGCAGCTGAGGGCGCGATGAACCGCCTGCATCCCGCCGCGCCGCGTCCGCGCATCGGCATCGACTTCCACACCTTCGGCGGGATCTTCCAGGGCAGCCGCAGCCACATCCTGGGGCTCTACCAGGAGGCGATCGCCCTGGCGCCGGACCTGCAGTTCGTCTTCCTGGTCGACGATCCGGAACGCCTGGGCCGGGAACACCCGGCTTTCGGTGCCGCCCATGTGGAGCGGGTGGCGCTGCCCCACGGCGGCGGACTCGCGCGATTGGGATGGCAGCTCGCCGCGGCGCGACGGCGCCATCGCATCGACCTGCTGCACGTGCAGTACCGGCTTCCGCTGGTGCCGCTGGGGCCGTGCGCCTGCACCATCCACGACACGCTGTTCGAGACCCATCCGCAGTTCTTCAAGCCGGGGTTCGTGCGCATGTCGCGCTTCACCAGCCGGCTCGCGATGCGGCAGGCGGCGCTGCTGTTCACCGTCAGCGAGTTCTCGCGTGGCGAGATGGCGCGCCTCTACGGCGTCGATCCCGGCCGCATCGCCATCACCCCCAACGCGATCGACGCCCGGCGCTTCCACCCGGTGCGTGCGGGCGATGGACTGGCCGGCGGCAACGCGGCGGTCCGCGCCCTCGGGCTCGTGCCGGGCGAGTACATCTGCACTGTCGGGCGTCTGGAGCCGCGCAAGAACCACGTGAACCTGCTGCGTGCCTACGCGATGCTGCCGGCCGGCCGGCCGCCGCTCGTCATCGTCGGCCAGCGGGACTTCGACAGCGAGCCGATCCACGCCGCCGCGCGCGATCTCGGCCTCGAATCCGAGGTGCGGTTCCTGGACGACGTGCCCGACGACGCATTGCCCGCGCTCGTTCGGCACTGCCGGGTCTTCGCCTACCCCAGCTTCGCCGAAGGCTTCGGCATGCCGGTGCTCGAGGCGATGGCCAGTGGCGTGCCGGTCGTCACGTCGCGCACGACCTCGCTGCCCGAAGTCGCCGGCGACGCGGCCGTCACCACCGACCCGCATGTCCCGGCCGACATCGCCCGCGCGCTGGGTCTGCTGGTCTTCGACGAGACGGCACGCGCGCGCGCCATGGCCGCAGGACTGGTCCAGGCCACCCGGTTCAGTTGGCGGGCATCGGCCGACGTGCTGGTCACCCGCTTTCGCGCGCATTTCTCGCAACGCTCCGGTCTCGCCGGGAGCGATGCCGACGTTACCGGTTCTCCAGTGTCCCGCTGAGGGTGCGGCACGCGCGCCAGGTGCGATCGAGCCCATGGACTCGAACCGTCAGGAATCGATCTGTTAATGGAAATTTATTAGTTATAGAAAATAGATACTTTTAGGTACTGGTGTTCAATTCAGTCTGTCGAAATTAAGCGACGGAAGAAGTCTTCTTCGTCGGTCGATGGACGGATTTGAGAAGGCATGCATTGTTCTGTAGGAACCATCTGACATAAAACAGGTTTTTATGACTCAGGATGGGTTCCCGACATGCACTCCTCGATCTCGAAATCATTTCTGCTGACTGCGCTGTCGTGTCTGGCCGCCTGCGGCGGCGGAAGCGAGCCCTCGTCGACTGCTTCGACCTCCGACGCTTTCGGCGCTGCGCTCAAG
>JAKONL010000215.1 GCA_022701965.1 Burkholderiaceae bacterium
CCGGTCGTGCTCCCGCATCTCGGTGATTCCCAGGCCGCGCTGCTTCGCAGCGAACTGGCCTACCAGAACCATGTCGCCGCCTCGTCGGCGTACGCGGCGCTGCCACGCGGACCGGTGCACGCCGACCTGTTCCGCGACAACGCCATGTTCTCGACGCATCCCGGTGGTGGCACGCCGCGCCTGAGCGGCGTGTTCGACTTCTACTTCGCCGGTACCGATACCTGGCTCTTCGACCTGGCCGTGACGCTCAATGACTGGGCCGTCGATCTTCCCACCGGAGTCTCTGATCCCGAACGAACGGCCGCCCTGCTCGGCGCCTATGCGACGGTACGCCCGCTCGCGGGTGCCGAACGGGCGCTGCTGCCGGCCATGCTGCGTGCCGCCGCGCTGCGCTTCTGGATCTCGCGGCTCTGGGATTTCCACCTGCCGCGCGAGGCCAGCATGCTGAAGGCACACGACCCGGCGCATTTCGAGCGCGTCCTGCGCCAACGCGTCGCGGTGCCGGGCACCGCACCGGCGACGATCCACCGCGCTGCCGAGCCGCAAACGGCCTGAACGGACACCATGAAACTCAATCTCGTCCCGGCACGCACTGGCGCGGCCTGGGTCCGACAGGGACTGCAGGCCTTCGCCAAGCGGCCGCTCGCCTTCGTGTCGCTGTTCTTCTTCTTCATGGCGGTGGTGTCGATCGCTTCCCAGGTGCCCCTGATCGGCACGGTCATCGCGCTGATGCTCCTGCCGACGATGACGCTGGGCCTCATGGCAGCGGCAGCCGCCACCACCGATGTCGGGCCCGACGGCGAGAAGCCGCCGGCAGCCGCGGTCTTCCTCGCCTCGCTCAACGCCGTGCGGTCGGACATCCGGCCCATGCTGGTCCTCGGTGCGCTCTACGCGGTGCTGTTCCTGGCGGTCATGGGCCTGTCGGCACTGGTCGACGGCGGGCAGTTCGCGCGCGTCTACCTGCTCGGGGAGCGGATCGACCGGGAACTGGCCGAGAGCGGTGAATTCCAGGCCGCGCTGTGGCTGGCGATGGCGCTCTACCTGCCGCTGTCGCTGGCGTTCTGGCATGCGCCGGCACTGGTGCACTGGCACAAGGTGCCGCCGGCCAAGAGCCTGTTCTTCAGCCTGGTGGCGTGCTTCAGGAACTTCGGCGCCCTGGCGGTCTACGGGCTGACCTGGGTCGCGGTGTTCGTCGGCGCGGGCATCGTGCTGAGCCTGATCGCCACGCTGCTGGTGGCCAGCGGGATCCTCGGCGAGGGCGCGGGTGCCGCGGGCGGCGCGATGATGATCGGCGGCGTGATGATCATGGCGACGATGTTCTTCACCAGCACCTGGTTCACGTTCCGCGACAGTTTCACCGGCTGAGCAGGCGCACAGTCAGACCGGCGTGAGCTTCGCGACCGACAGCGCGAGCCATTTCACGCCGTGGCGCGGGAAGTTGATCTGCGCCCGCGCGTCGTCGCCCGCCCCTTCCAGCGCCAGCACGGCGCCTTCGCCGAACTTGTTGTGGAACACCTGCATGCCCACGCGCAGGCCGTGCGACGGCGCTGCCTTCTGCGGCGGAACGGGCGGACTCGCGAACGCTTCCTTGCCGAACCCGCCCGTGCCGAACCCCCCACTGCCGCCACCGCCCGCACCGCGCGTCGTCGCGTAGCCGCCGCCGTAGCCGAAGGCCGACGGCGCGAAGCCCTGGTTCTTCGGCGTGAGCCATTTCAGCGCGGCTTCGGGCAGTTCCTCGTAGAACCGGCTCTTGGCGTTGTAGCGCGTCTGGCCGTGCAGCATGCGAGTCTGGGAGTGGCTCATGTAGAGCCGCTGGCGCGCGCGCGTGATGGCGACGTACATGAGTCGGCGTTCCTCCTCGAGCCCATCGTGATCGCTCATCGAGTTCTCGTGCGGGAACAGGCCCTCCTCCATGCCGGTGATGAACACGCAGTCGAATTCCAGGCCCTTGGCCGCATGCACGGTCATCAGCTGCACGGCGTCCTGGCCGGCCTGCGCCTGGTTGTCGCCCGATTCCAGCGCGGCGTGCGTGAGGAACGCGGCCAGCGGGCTCAGCGTCTCGCCGGTCTCGGCGTCGGGCGCGAGTTCCATCGCCTCGTCGAGCACCGGCAGGTTCGGATCGAGCCCCTGGCTCACCAGCGACTGGCGCAGCTCGTCGACCGGCAGGGCGACCGCATCGCGGCCGAAGCCCTCCTGCGTCACGAAACTCTCGGCCGCGTTCACCAGCTCCTCCAGATTCTCGATGCGGTCGGCGCCTTCTCGGTCGGCCTTGTAGTGCTCGATGAGCCCGCTGTGGTCGAGCACCAGGTCGATGATCTCGCGCAGCGAGATGCCGACGGTCTGCTCGCGCAGCACGTCGATCTTCGCGACGAAGGCGGTGAGGTTGCCGCCGGCCTTGCCGCCGACGGCCCCGACCGCGTCGTGCAGCGAGCGACCCGCCGCGCGCGCCGCGTCCGTCAGCACCTCGATGCTGCGCGCCCCGATGCCGCGCGGCGGAAAGTTGACGATGCGCAGGAAGCTGGTGTCGTCGTCCTTGTTCTCCAGCACGCGCAGGTAGGCCAGCGCGTGCTTGATCTCGGCCCGCTCGAAGAAGCGCAACCCGCCGTAGACGCGATAGGGCACGGCGGCATTGAAGAGCGCGGTCTCGATCACCCGGCTCTGCGCGTTGCTGCGATAGAGCACCGCGATCTCCTTGCGCTCGATGCCCTCGCGCACCAGCTGGCGCATCTCCTCGACCATCCATTGCGCCTCGGCGAAATCGCTGGTCGATTCGTAGACGCGTACCGGTTCGCCCGGGCCCTGCTCGGTGCGCAGGTTCTTGCCCAGGCGCTTCGTGTTGTGGCTGATCAGCGCATTGGCCGAATCGAGGATGTTGCTGTAGCTGCGGTAGTTCTGCTCCAGCTTGATCTGCCGCTGCACGTCGAACTCGCGCACGAAATCCGCCATGTTGCCCACCCGGGCACCGCGGAACGCATAGATGCTCTGGTCGTCGTCGCCGACCGCGATCACGCTGGCACCGGCACCGGGCACGAAGCGCCCCTCGGCGTGGCTGCCCGAGAGCATCTTGATCCACGCGTACTGGAGCCGGTTGGTGTCCTGGAACTCGTCGATCAGGATGTGGCGGAAGCGCCGCTGGTAGTGCTCGCGCACGGCGTCGTTGTCGCGCAGCAGTTCGTAGCTGCGCAGCATCAGCTCGCCGAAGTCCACCACGCCCTCGCGCTGGCACTGTTCCTCGTAGAGCTGGTAGAGCTCGACCTTCTTGCGGTCGTCGTCGCTGCGCACCTCGATGTCGCGCGGGCGATGGCCGTCCTCCTTGGCCCCGGCGATGAACCACTGCGTCTGCTTGGCCGGAAAGCGCTCGTCGTCGACGTTGTACTGCTTCATCAGCCGCTTGATGGCCGAGAGCTGGTCCTGCGTGTCCAGGATCTGGAAGGTCGACGGCAGATTGGCGAGTTTCCAGTGGGCGCGCAGGAAGCGGTTGCACAGGCCGTGGAAGGTGCCGATCCACATGCCGCGCGCGTTCACCGGCAGCATCGAGGTCAGGCGCGTGACCATCTCCTTGGCGGCCTTGTTGGTGAAGGTCACCGCCAGCACGCCACCGGGCGAGACCTGGCCGGTCTGCAGCAGCCAGGCGATGCGTGTCGTCAGCACTCGCGTCTTGCCGGAGCCCGCGCCGGCCAGGATCAGCGCATTGCCGACCGGCAGCGTGACCGCGGCGAGCTGTTCGGGATTGAGATTGGCGAGCAGCGGGGACGCCGCGGCAGCCGAATGGGCCGCGCCGGTGGAAGAAGCGCCGGCGGAGGCGTCGTGCGAGCCGAAAAGGGACATTGGGCCATTGTAGGAAGGCGTGGGACCCAGCGCTCCGGCGGGCGCATTCGCGGGAGTCGGCACCGGCATATAGGGTCTATAACGAACCGGCACTCGGCCGACTTCGCCGGCTGCCTAGAATCCGCCACCGGGCCCAAGTTTCTTGTCGCCCGGTTTTTTTTCGCGTGAAGAAAGCCGGGCCCTGACCAAGCGTCCACGCCGGACGAAATGTCTCGTCGGCGCACCTTCCCCAGGAGCTTGGTTTCTCATGCAGATCTTCGACTACGACAACATCCTGCTGCTGCCGCGCAAATGCCGCGTGGAAAGCCGCTCCGAGTGCGACGCCGGCGTCGTGCTCGGCGGCCGCAGGTTCCGCCTGCCGGTGGTGCCGGCCAACATGAAGACGGTGGTCGACGAGACCATCAGCCTCTGGCTGGCGAAGAACGGCTACTTCTACGTCATGCACCGCTTCGATCTCGACAACGTCGCGTTCGTCGAACGCATGCATGCGCAAGGCGTGTTCGCCTCGATCTCGCTGGGCGTGAAGAAGCCCGACTACGACACCGTCGACGCACTCGCCGCGGCGAACCTGGTGCCCGAGTACGTCACCATCGACATCGCGCACGGCCATGCCGACAGCGTGAAGAACATGATCGCCCACCTGAAGGCGAAGCTGCCGCAGTCGTTCGTAATCGCCGGTAACGTCGGCACGACCGAGGCCGTCATCGACCTGGAGAACTGGGGCGCCGACGCGACCAAGGTCGGCATCGGCCCGGGCAAGGTCTGCATCACCAAGCTCAAGACCGGCTTCGGCACCGGCGGCTGGCAGCTGAGCGCGCTCAAGTGGTGCGCCCGCGTCGCGACCAGGCCGATCATCGCCGACGGTGGCATCCGCGATCACGGCGACATCGCCAAGAGCGTGCGCTTCGGCGCCTCGATGGTGATGATCGGTTCCCTGTTCGCGGGCCACGAGGAGTCGCCGGGCAGGACGGTGGAGGTCGACGGCGAGCTCTTCAAGGAATACTACGGCTCGGCCAGCGACTACAACAAGGGCGAGTACAAGCACGTCGAGGGCAAGCGGATCCTGGAGCCGATCAAGGGCAAGCTGGCCGACACGCTCATCGAGATGGAGCAGGACGTGCAGAGCTCGATCAGCTACGCCGGCGGCAAGGCGTTGATGGACATCCGCAAGGTCAACTACGTGACGCTCGGCGGCGGCGACAACGCGGGCGAGCACCTGCTGATGTGATGCGCCGAGACGGCGCCGCCCGACGAAGTTCTACGATTTCGACAGCAGC
>JAKONL010000227.1 GCA_022701965.1 Burkholderiaceae bacterium
ACGGCGAAGGACACGTCCTTGGCGCGCGTGGCGTTGTTGGTGGTCGAACCGCACTCGAGGTCGACGGTGCCGTTCTGCACCAGCGGCACGCGGTTCTGCGAGGTCACCGGCTGGTACTTGGTCTCGAGCTTCTTGCCGGCGACCTTCTCCAGGTCCTTGATGATGTTGGCGCAGACGTCGTAGTGGAAGCCGGTGTATTGGCCGTTGCCCAACGTGTACGAGAGGCCCGAAGACTCGCGCACGCCTTCCGTGATGACGCCCGATGCCTTGATCTTGGCGAGGGTGTCATTGGCTTGCGCGAAGGCGCCGCCGACGGCCAGCGCCGAGACGGCCAGCGCCAGTACTTGCTTCTTCATAAGGTCTAACTCCTGAAATTGAAAGAGATACAACGAAATTCTAGACATCAGGCCGTGCGGGATAACCCGGTCCAACCTGGTGCATGAGGCACCATGATGTCCACCCGGAGCCGCGACCGATCCGGTTCGGTGCGCATGGGCAGTCAACGTTGTACAGCGTCGGTAAGCACCCTTTATGCCTGATCACGCACAAACAGGTGCAGATTGTGAACTGCGCGCACTTTATGCAAACTAATTCACTAGCGCCAATGCCGTATGCGGACATCCGCATGCGTCGTTGTCATAGATGACGGCAGCGACAACGTCGACGTCGATGACGAACGCTAGGGCGTGTCCGGCGGCGGTGGCTGGGTCGCCGCCAGATGCGCCCACAGCGCGTCGACCGCCCGCCGTGGCGGCGAGGCCTGCACGGCACCGTCGTCGGTGCGTCGTGCCGTGCGCGAACCTCGCGCTTCGGCCACCGCGGTCCTGGGTACCGGCGATGCCGGCCGCTCGCGGTAGGCGCGGATTTCCATCGTCGCTTCCAGGCTGTCGATCTCGGGCGGCAGCGCGCTGACCAGCCGGCGCTGCTTGACGTCCTTGCGCACCGCGTTCTGCGGCAGGAAGGCGATGCCGTGCCCTTCGAGCGCCATCGCCTTGAGTCCCTCGGACATGTCGGTCTCGTAGATGCGGTCGAGATGGATGGCGACCGGCGAATCCTTGATGAGCCGGTCGACCACCCCGCTCAGGTAGGCGCCCGGCGCATAGCCGAGGTAGGGCAGCGGCTGGCCGGCCCGGCCCGGCAGGCGGTAGCGCGGCGCGCCTTCCGGATCGGGCTTGACCCACGGCGCCACGACCTCGCTGCCCAGGCGCACCATCTCGTAGCGGTTGGTATCGAGCTGGAGCGGCTGCGAAGCATGGTGGTAGGCGATCAGCAGGTCGCAACTGCCTTCGACCAGGCGGAGCACCGCATCGTGCACGTTGAGCGCGATCAGCCGGCTCTTGAGCGGGCCGAAGTGCTCGCGCAGCGCGGTCGCCCAGGCCGGGAAGAAGGTGAAGGCCAGCGTGTGCGGAACCGCGAACTCGATCACGTCGTGCGAGGCCGTCGAATGGCCGCGCAGCATGGCGCGCGTGCTCTGCAGGCCCTGCAGCATCTCGATGGCCTGGCCGTAGAGCGTCTGCCCCGCGGCGGTCAGGCGCGTCGGGTAGGAACTCCGGTCGACCAGGTCGGTACCGGCCCAGCCTTCGAGCGCCTGGATGCGGCGCGAGAATGCCGGCTGCGTGACGTGCCGCAGTTGCGCCGAGCGGCTGAAGCTGCGCGTTTCAGCGAGGCTGACGAAGTCTTCGAGCCACTTGGTTTCCATGGGGGCGGATTATGGTGACGCGCGGTCAGGGGACCGGGGACACCGTGCCCTTCCCTGCGAAATGCCCGTCGACATTCGCCAGAAAACGCACGATCGACGCCTGCACCGCTTCCGGCGACCAGCCCGCCACGTGCGGCGTCAGCACCACGTTGTCCAGCCCGACCAGCGGCGCGGGCGGCTTCGGCTCGCTCTCGTAGACGTCCAGGCCGGCGCTCGCCAGCCGGCCGTCGCGCAGCGCGGCGGCGAGCGCTTCGGTGTCGACGACGCTGCCGCGTGCGATGTTGACCAGCACGCCCTGCGGCCCGAGCGCGTCGATCACGGCCGCATCCACCAGATGCTTCGTGGCCGCACCGCCGGGCGTGGCCACGACCAGGAAGTCGGCCCAGGCGGCAAGCGCCTGCAGGCTGTCGAAATACCGGTGCGCCACGCCGTCGCGCGGACGGCGGTTGTGATAGCCGATGTCCATGTCGAAGCCCGCCGCCCGCCTGGCGATCTTCTGCCCGATCGTGCCCAGGCCGAGGATGCCCAGCCGCTTGCCCGAGACGTTCGGCGGCATCCCGAGCGCATCGCGCCAGACGCCGTCGCGGCACTGGCGGTCCAGCCGCACGATGCCGCGCACGGCCGCGATCAGCAGGCCGAACGCGTGGTCGGCCACGCAGTCGTCGTTGGTGCCGGCACCGTTGGCCACCGCGATGCCGCGCGCGCGGGCGGCGTCCAGCGCGATGTTCTCGTAGCCCGCACCCATCGCGCAGATCACTTCGAGCGCCGGCATGGCGTCGATCTCCGCGGCGGTGAGGCCGATCGAGCCGATCGTGAGCACGGCGCGGAACCACGCGCCGTGCGCCGAGATGGCCTCGGCGCGCTGCGACGGCGTCGGAGCGTAGGTCACGTCGTAGGTCCGGGCGACGAGCGCACGATGCGCATCGGAAATGCCGTGGATCACGAGCAGCGGGATCTTGCCGGTCATGGATGTGTTCTTTCCTGGAAATGAAATGAAACGGTGCGGTCGCGGGTGAAGGCGACTCAGAGCACGGGCTGGGCCTCGATCTTCTGCATCGCCCACATCTGCGCGTAGCGCGCCTGCCGGGCGAGCAGCTCGGCATGGGTGCCGCGCTCGACGATCACGCCGCTCTCCAGCACCAGGATCTCGTGAGCGTCCACTACGGTCGAGAGCCGGTGCGCGATCACCAGCGTGGTCTTGTTCTGCGCCGTGCGCTGCAGCTCCGACTGGATCGCGCGCTCGTTGGCCGAATCCAGCGCCGACGTCGCCTCGTCGAAGATCACGATCGGCGGGTTCTTCAGCAGCGTGCGCGCGATCGCCACGCGCTGCTTCTCGCCGCCCGAGAGCTTCAGCCCGCGCTCGCCGACGGGCGTGTCGTAGCCCTTGGGCGTGGCCGCGATGAAGTCGTGGATGCGTGCGGCCTGCGCCGCGGCCACCACCTCGTCGTGCGAGGCGCCGGGGTGTCCGTAGGCGATGTTGTATTCGACCGTGTCGTTGAAGAGCACCGTGTCCTGCGGCACGATGCCGATCGACGCGCGTACGCTGGCCTGCGTCACGCCGCGGATGTCCTGTCCGCCGATGGTGATGCGCCCGCCCTGGATGTCGTAGAAGCGGTAGAGCAGCCGCGCCAGCGTCGACTTGCCCGAGCCCGACGGGCCGACCACCGCCACGGTCCTGCCGGCGGGAATCTCGAAGCTGACGTTTTTGAGGATGGGACGCGACGGGTCGTAGGCGAAGTCGACGTTCTCGAAGCGCACCGTCGCCTCGCTGCCGTCGAGCATGAGCGGCGGCGCGCCGGGCGCGTCCTGGATCTCGCGGTCCTTCTCCATCAGCACGAACATCTTGTCGAGGTCGGTCATGCTCTGCTTGATCTCGCGGTAGATCACGCCCAGGAAGTTCAGCGGGATGTAGAGCTGGATCATGAAGGCGTTGACCATCACCAAGTCGCCGAGCGTCATGCGGCCCTCGACCACGCCCGAGGTCGCGCGCCACAGCATCAGCACCAGGCTGATCGCGATGAGCATCTGCTGGCCGGTGTTGAGCATGCTCAGCGTGCGCTGGCTCTTGATGGCCGCCTTGCGGTAGCGGTCGAGGCTCGCGTCGTAGCGGCCGGCCTCGAACTCCTCGTTGTTGAAGTACTTGACGGTCTCGTAGTTCAGCAGGGAATCGACCGCGCGGCTCTGGGCTACCGAGTCGAGCTCGTTCATGGTCTTCCTGAACTGCGTGCGCCATTCGGTCACGGTCACGGTGAAGCCGATGTAGAGCACCAGCGCCGCTCCGGTGATCCAGACGAACAGCGCGTCGAACTTCACGCCCAGGATCGTCAGCACCAGCACCAGTTCGATGATCGTCGGCACGATGCTGTAGAGCGACATCGAGATCAGCGAATGCACGCCGCGCGTGCCGCGCTCGATGTCGCGCGTCATGCCGCCGGTCTGGCGCTCCAGGTGGAAGCGCAGGCTCAGCGCATGCAGGTGGCGGAACACCTGCAGCGAGATCGTGCGGGACGCGCCCTCGGTCGCCTTGGCGAAGACCAGTTCGCGCAGTTCGCCGAAGAGCGAGGTCGAGAAGCGCAGCAGCCCATAGGCGGCCAGCAGCCCGATCGGCACCACGAGCAGCGCCGTCGCCATGTCGGGCTTGGGCGTCATGCTGTCGACCAGGTTCTTCAGCAGCACCGGCACGCCGACGTTGGCGACCTTCGCGGCGATCATGAAGCCCAGTGCCGCGGCCACGCGCCACTTGTAGGGCCAGAGATAGGGCAGGAGGCGCCGCAGGGTGGCCCAGTCGGACCGGTCGCTGCGGGAGGGCTCGGGACCGGAGCCCGGCATGTGGGCCGTGGCGGCGTGCGCCGAGGCCGAAGGCGATTCGCCGCGTTGGCGCATGGGAAGGACAATCGTGGCTGTTGTTTGCTTTGGATTGTGCCCATGTCTTCCGATTCGTCCGTCCCCGGGGCCATCGCCGCCGCCGTCCAGAACCTTCCGCTCGACATGGAGCTGGTGCTCAAGGTGATCCCGATGCCGGCGGACTGCAACGCCAACGGCGACATCTTCGGCGGCTGGGTGATGGCGCAGTGCGACCTCGCCGGCTCGGTGATCCCGGCGCGCCACGCGCGCGGGCGCATGGCGACGGTGGCCGTCAACGAGCTCGTCTTCAAGCAGCCGGTGCGCGTGGGCGACATCCTGTCGTTCTATTCGAAGGCGGTGCGCATCGGCCGCACCTCGGTCACGGTGCAGGTCGAGGTGTTCGCCGAACAGATCCGCGCCCAGGGCGCCTACGTGAAGGTCACCGAGGCCACGTTCACCTACGTCGCCATCGACGAT
>JAKONL010000241.1 GCA_022701965.1 Burkholderiaceae bacterium
AGAACACGGCAGGCTCGAGCCGGTCGGTCGGCAGCAGCACGGTCGGCGCGCCCCGCGCGACGTTCAGCAGCGCATGGATGCCCGCGCCGTGCGAGAGCGGCGCGACGGCGATCGAGCAGTCGCGCTCGGTGGTGCCGGGAATCAGGTCGGCCAGGTGGTTGGTGACGACGAAGCCGAGCTGTCCGTGGGTGAGCACGGCCGCCTTGGGACGGCCGGTGGTACCCGACGTGTAGAAGTACCACAGCGGCTGGTCGGCGTCGACCTCGGCCATGTCCTTCGGTGCGCCGGCGTTGTCCGCCATCAGTGATTCGTAGCCATGCTCGCCTTCGCGCTGACGGCCGATGGCGACGACTTCGCGCAGGTTCGGCGAGACCGCCCTGACGGCATCGACATGGTCGGCGAAGCAGTCCTCGGCCAGCATCACCGAGGCCTGGCTGGAACTGCCGAGGTAGGCGACCTCCGGCGGCGTCAGGCGGAAGTTGACCGGCACCCAGACCGCGCCGAGCCGGAACGCCGCCCAGCAGCTCTCGAACAGTGCCGCGTTGTTGCGCGACATCACCAGCAGCTTCTCGCCGGGCCGCATCCCGAGCCGGCGCAGCGCCTGCACCAGCGCGTCGACACGCTGGTCGATCTCGCGCCACGACCACCGGCGCTCGCCGTGGATCAGCCCCGGGCGGTCCGGAAAGAGCGCCGCCGTCTGCGCCAGCAGCGCCGACAGGTTCATCGCACTGGCGCGGCTGGGCCAGCCTCCCAGGCCGGCTGCGCTCATGCCGCCTCCAGCACGCTCAGGTAATTGGCAACCGCCGCCCCGCCCATGTTGAAGACCGCGCCGGGCTTGCCGGAGCCGACCTGCATGTCGCCGGCCGTGCCGGTCAGCTGCATCGCCGCCATCACGTGCTGCGAGACGCCGGTCGCACCGATCGGATGGCCGCGCGACTTCAGCCCGCCCGACGGGTTGACCGGCAGCTTGCCGTCCTTGCGCGTCACGCCGTCGAGGATCACGCGCGCGCCCTGCCCGTGCGGCGCCAGGCCCATCGCCTCGTACTCCAGCAGTTCGGCGATGGTGAAGCAGTCGTGCGTCTCGACGAAGCCGAGGTCGTCGAGCGACAGGCCGGCCTCGGCCAGGCCCTTCTGCCAGGCCAGCGCCGCGCCTTCGAAGCGCGTCGGATCGCGGCGCGACAGCGGCAGGTACTCGTTGACCTGCGTGCGCGAGCGCCAGCGCACCGCCGGCACCGCGGCCGAGCCGACCGGCGCGGCCGAGATCACCAGCGCGGCCGCGCCGTCGGACACCAGCGAGCAGTCCGAGCGCTTGAGCGGCCCGGCGACGAAGGGGTTCCGGTCCGAGGGGTTGCGGCAGAAGTCGAAGCCCAGGTCGCGCCGCATGTGGGCGTAGGGGTTGTGCACGCCGTTGGCATGGTTCTTCGACGAGATCGCGGCCAGCGCATCGCTCTGGTCGCCGAAGCGCTCGAAGTAGCTGCCGGCGATGTTGCCGAAGACGCCCGCGAACCCCGCCGGCGTGCTCGCCTCTTCCTTCACGTACGAACAGCGCAGCAGCGTCTCGCCGATGCGCGGCGCCGGCACGGCGTTCATGATCTCGAAGCCGACCACCAGCGCATGCTTCACGCGGCCCGACTGCACCGCGTCGAGCGCCGCCCAGATCGCGGCCGAGCCGGTGGCGCAGGCGTTCTCCAGTCGCACCGCCGGCACGTGGCGCAGGCTCGGCACCGCCAGGCTCACCAGCGACGCGCTGAAATCCTGCGGCAGGAAGCCGCCGTTGAAGTGGCCGACGAAGATGCCGTCGATGTCCTCGGCGCCGAGGCCGGAGGTCGCGAGGGCCGGTTCGACCGCGTCGCGGATCAGCTGTTCGGCGTCGATCGCGTCGAGCTTGCCGAACGGCGTGTGGCCCCAGCCGACGATGAAGGCGTTGTCGTTGCTCATGCGTGGCTCCCCGATGTTTCGGTCTGGGTCTGCGATGGGCCGGTGGCCATGTTCCGGCGCAGCGTCGGCAGGCCCACGCCGGCGGCGTCGAAACCGCCGTCGACCGCCACCACCTGGCCGTTGATGAAGCTCGCCTCTTCGCTGCACAGGAAGCCGATGGCGTTGGCCATTTCTTCCGGCGTGCCGTAGCGGCCGAGCGGGATGGTGTCGTAGTAGTCGGAGCGTATCGCCACGCTGTGCACCAGCTTCGCCATCTCGGTCTCGACCGGGCCGGGCGCGATCACGTTGACGCGCACGCCCGAGTTGCCGAGCTCGACCGCGTACTGCTTGGTGAGATGGATGATCGCGGCCTTGCTGGTGCCGTAGGCCACGCGCAGCGTGCTCGCACGCAGGCCGGAGATCGAGGCCACGTTGACGACCGCGCCGCCTTGGCCGGCGTCGACCATCAGCGCGCCGAAGACCTGCGTGCACAGGAAGGTGCCGTCGAGGTTCGTGCCCAGCACGTGGCGCCACTCGTCGAACGAGGTGGTCAGCGCGGTCTTGAACACCGCGACGCCAGCATTGTTGACCAGCGCATCGACGCGGCCGAAGCGCGCGACCACCGCCTTGGCCACTTCACCGACCTGCGCCGGATTCGACACGTCGCAACGCAGGCCGAGCACGGTGTCTGGCAGGTCGAGTTCGGCGATGGTCCTGTCGAGCGTGTCGCCCTCGACGTCGAGCAGCGCGACCCGGTAGCCGTGCGCAAGGAACCAGCGGCCGACGGCCAGGCCGATGCCGCGCGCGCCGCCGGTGACGACGGCGACGCGGGAGTTTTCGTGGGTGGTTGCGGGGGTGGAGTCGGTCATGTGTCTCTTGTCTTTCTCGGTTTCTGGAAGTTGCGTCGGCAATCAGACGATGGCGGTGGACGGCAGCCACTCCTCGAGCGTGATCTCGAAGGTGACGCAGACCGAATTGGCGCCGGCGACGAAGGGCCCGCCGAAGAGGCGCCCCTCGGTGTCCGCCACCACGCCGCTGATGGCGGCGCGCGTCGAGCCGTCGGGCTGCGCGCGCACCTCGCCGGCCAGGCTCACGATCTCGATCGCCGGACCGCGGATCACGCGCGGCGTACCGGCCGCGTCCTCGAGGCAGGCGTCGACGAGGCTGCCGAGCGCGCCGCGCACGAAGGCGTTGCGGAAGCCCTGCGCGACGCAGAGCTTCTCGATGCTCTGCACCAGGTCCTCGTTGGGCGCGATGCGGGCGTAGGCTACGCGGCCCATCTCCCCGCACTCGACCAGCCGGAAATCAGACATTCGCCGTCCTCCTGTGGGGCCGCATCAGCGGCATGCAGGTTTCCTGGTCGAAGCCGATGCGCAGCTCGAAGCTGTCGAGCGCGTTGACGACGACCGTGACCGGATCGCGGCCCACGCGCGTCCGGTCGGTGAGGATGTGGCCGCCGCGCACCGTGCCGTCGGCCGTGCGGAAGGCGGCATGGCAATGCACTACCGGAGCGCCCCGCTCGTCCTTGCCGAGCGTCGCGTTGCCGAAAATGAGCCGGGCCTGCGCCTCGCTGTGCGGCGGCCCGTACATCGCCACGCGGCGCCCGCTCGGGTCGGGCTGCGCGAGGCAGAAGCCGAGACCGTCGAGATCGCCGCCGAGCAGCGTCATCGAGGCGCTGGTCACGCCCTCCTGCGCCAGGGCGTCGACGAGGGCGTCGTGGATCGTCTCGCCGCTCGGCAACGACAGGCGGAAGTGCCGACCCCGCGCGTCGCTCATGTGGTCGATGCGCACGGTATCGCTGGGCCCGGGATGGACGAGGGTGCGGGCGCGCGGGAAGGCGGCCGTTCGGTCCTGCATGTCTTTGTCTCCTTGCGCCGTGCCGTGGGCCGGCGACGTTCGGTATGACCGAAAGTCTAGGACCGGATATCGATAGGTGCAAATTCACAATTCAGATCGATCGATCCGATAATCGGATCGATGGAAATCCGCCATCTCCGATGCCTGGTCGCCGTCGCGGAAGAACTGCATTTCGGCCGTGCCGCCAAGCGCCTGAATCTCTCGCAGCCGCCGGTGAGCCTGGCGATCAAGGAGCTCGAGGACGAATTGGGCGTGACGCTCTTCGAGCGCACCTCGCGCCGGATCGCGATCACGCGTGCGGGCGAGCAGGCACTGCGCGACGCACGCGTGGTGC
>JAKONL010000252.1 GCA_022701965.1 Burkholderiaceae bacterium
GCGGCGGCGGCATCGACCTCGCGCACGGGCCTGATCCAGTGGACGTCGATCTCGCTGGTCGCCGCGGCGCTGGCCTGGGGCGAGCGGCGCTCCGGTGCCGGATCGGGCGCGCGCGAGGCCTGCCGGCTGCCGCATCCGTTGCTGCTGCTGGCGCTCGTCCCGGCCTATTTCGTGGCCGCCGTGGTCCTGCCGCTGCTGGCCGGCCCGGAGGTCCAGGACATGCTGCGTCGCCTCCGCGAGGGCGCGCCGGCGGGCAACAGCCGCCTGCTGCTGTGGCGCAACGTGCTCGACCTGGTCGCGCTGCATCCCTGGGCCGGCTGGGGCTGGGGCCAGCTCTCGTTCGCGCACTTCGACACCCTCTACGCCGGCCCGCGTTTCGTCGAGATCCTGGACAACGCGCACAACCTGCCGCTGCAGCTCGCGGTGGAAGTCGGCGTGCCGGCGGCGCTGCTGGTCTGCGGCGTCTTCACGGTCATGGTGCTGGCCGCGCGGCCCTGGCGGGAACGCGAGCCGGTGCGGCTGATGGCCTGGGGCGTGCTCGGGGCGATCGTGATCCACAGCCTGCTCGAGTACCCGCTCTGGTACGGACCCTTCCAGCTGGTGTTCGGGCTCTGCCTGGGGCTGCTCTGGCCGGCGCCGCCGTCGCCGGACGACGCGCGCGACACCGCCGTGTCGCGGCCGACGGCGCCGTCGATCGTCGCCGCGGCGCTGCTGCTGTCGGCGGTCGGCTACGCCGCCTGGGACTACACCCGCATCAGCCAGATCTACCGGCCGCGCGCCGACCGCCTGGCGCCCTGGCGCGAGGACACGCTGGCCAAGCTCGACGGCTCCTGGCTCTATGCGAGCCAGGTCCGCTTCGCCGCGCTCACGCTGATGCCGGTGACGCGCGCCAACGCCGCCGAGGTGCATGCGCTCGCGACGCGCGTCGTGCGCTTCTCGCCGGAACCGAAGGTGATCGCCAAGCTGGTGGAAAGCGCCGTGCTGATGGGGCGCGACGACGAGGCGGCCGGCTGGGCGGCGCGGTTCAAGATCGCCTTCCCGGTGGAGTACGCACGGTGGCTGGCGGGCAAGCCGATGGAGCAGGACTAGGCGGTCGGGACCACCGACCCGCTCGCCTGCGCGGGTCAGTCGACCTTGATGCCTGCCGACGCGACGATGCGCGCGAGTTCGCGGCGCTCCTCG
Organism: Burkholderiaceae bacterium; assembly: GCA_022701965.1. The sequence goes on from JAKONL010000252.1 coordinate 1,183, forward strand.
GCCAGGTAGGTCGCGAACTGCGCGGGCGTCATCGTCATCGGCTTGAAGCCCGCTTCGCCGAGACGCCGCACCGTGGCGGGATCGGCGAGCACCGCCGTCATCTCGCGCGCGAGCCGCTCGACGATCGCCGGATCGGTCTTCGCCGGCAACAGCAGGCCCTGCCACGATTCGACGTCCAGGGACCTGAACTCGGCCGTCTCCGACAGGCTCGGCACGTCCGGCAGCGTCGTCCAGCGCTGGCGCGACGTGACGCCGTAGGCGCGCACCTTGCCGTCGCGCACGAAGGCCTGCACCAGCGCCACCGGCAGCACCGCGAGGTCGATCTGTCCGCCGGCGAGCTCGGTCAGCACCTGCGGGCCCGACTTGTAGGGCACGTGCACCATGTCCAGCCCGCCCTGCTGCTTGATCATCTCGGCCGTCACGTGCAGGCCCGTGCCGACGCCGTCGGTGCCGAAATTGAGCTTGCCCGGCTGTGCGTGCGCGAGCCTGACCAGATCGGCCGCGGTGCGCGCCGGCAGGTCGGGCCGGCCCACCAGCACGAAGGGCGATGCCGCGACCGGGACGACCGGGACGAGCTCCTTCAGCGCGTCGTAGCGGTAGGTGTTGGGCGAGACGAGCGGCGCCACGCTGACCGGGCTGGCGACGCCGAAGAGCATCGTGTAGCCGTCGGCGCGCGCGCGGATGACGCGCTGCGTCGCGATGGTGCCGGAGGCGCCCACGGTGTTCTCGATGACGATGGCCTGCCTGAGCCGCTCGGCCAGCTTCGGCATCAGGATGCGCGCGGCCACGTCGACGCTGCCGCCGGCCGAGAACGGCACGACGGCGACGATCGGCTCGGCGGGCCAGGCGGCCGGCTGGGCCGAGGCGGCCCACGGCAGGGCCAGCAGGAGCGCGAGGGCGGCGAAGCTCCGGCGTGCGGAAATCTTTGAGGTGGACATGGCGGGCTCGGTCGGGGTTCGGGGGACGGATCGGAGGAGGTGTCTCAGGCGCGCAGCCACGGCAGGTCCGAGGCCCGGTAGCGCCAGGTCTGGAACACGCTGTTGAGGCGGCCCGGGCCGGTCTTGCGCGCGGCCGCATCGGGGTACTCGGCGAACCACGGCAGGATGTACTCCCAGACGACTTCGCCTTCGGGATTCACCTCGAACAGCCGGCCGGTGGCCGACTCGGTGACGTGCGTGTTGCCGTTCCACAGGCGCTGCGCGTTGCCCATGAACGCGGTGAAGAAGGCGTTGACCATCTCGTCGGCGTACGACCAGACGACCTCCCGGGTCGCGGGGTCGATCTCGACCACGCGCGAGAACGGCACGTGGCTGCCGGTGCGGAAGTTGCCGTTGTCGAAGGCGAGGATGTTTCCGTTGGGCAGCGCCATCGGCGCATGCTGGTGCGACACCACGCTCGGCGGGATGTGCAGCTCGATGTCGCCGGTCGCCCGGTCGACGCCGATGATGCCGGCGGTGGTGCGCAGGCTCATCAGCACGCGGCCCTCGGCGTCGATGTCCAGGCCGTTGACCAGCGGCCAGTGGTAGCGGCCGAAGCCCGGATGGATCGGGAAGTCCTCGGGCGCGAGGTGCTCCCACGACTTCCATTCCCAAACCAGTTCTCCCGCGCGGTTCACCTCGCGGACGACGTCGCCGTACATCGTCTCGTCGGGGCCGTGGGCCGTGCCGCCCGGCACGCGATCGGCGAAACCGGGCGGCAGCGGCGCGCACGCCGCGTACAGCAGGTCGCCGTTCGCCAGCCACTTGGCGTCGTGGTGATGGGTCGGGTCCTCGAAATGCCAGACCACCTCGCCCTCGGGCGTGACCTCCGAGAAATCCCCGCCGTGCCACATCGACCAGGCCGGATAGAGATCGGGCGAATCAGGATGGTTGCCGTTGTAGCCCATGTTGCCGTTGGGCAGGATCACCGCATGGCGGCCGGCGCGCAGCGGCATCTTCCACTGGTGGACCACCGCGCCGTCCATGCCGACCAGGTAGACGTGGCCGTCGGCCGTCTGCGGCGCGATCAGCGTGAAGCCGCCGGCCGAAGCCGCGGGATCGTGGGCGATGAGACCGACGCCGCGGCGGCGTTGGGTGATCTGGTCGACGGTGGTGGTCAAGGCGGCTCCTCGGGTGGCGGGCCGCACCGTTGCGACCCTTGGCAAGGTGGAATCTAGATCTTCTGCATCGTCTGGAAAACCTGATTCTTTCGAACGACGCGTTCGCAAATTTCGTACAGTCCGCGCATGGCCGCCATTTCCCAGTCCTTCCGGTGTTTCGACGAGGTCGCGCGGCGCGGCTCGATCCGCAAGGCGGCCGAGTCGCTGCACCTGACCGCGGCCGCGGTGCACCAGCAGATCCTCAATCTCGAGGAGCAGGTCGGCACGCCGCTGTTCGACCGGCTGCCGCGCGGCATGCAGCTCACCAGCGCGGGAGAGATCATGGTGGCCGCGGTGCGCCGCAGCCAGCGCGACTTCGACAGCGCCCTGTCGCATGTCGAGGACCTGCGCGCGCTGCGGCGCGGCCACATCAGTCTGGCGGTGTCGCATTCGTCGGCCGAGCAACTGGTGCCCGAGGTGATCGAGATCGCGGTGCAGCGCTACCCCGGCGTCACCTACAGCGTGCGGTCGGGCAGCGGCGAGAACATCCTGCGCTGGGTGGCCGCCGGCGAGGCCGACATCGGCTTCTGCCTGCGTCGCAAGCCGCCGCCGGGCGTGGAGGAGGTGCGCGGCTTCCCGCAGCAGCTCGGGGTGGTCACGCCGCCCGGCCATGCGCTCACGACGCTGGGTCGCGTCCCTCGGCTGCGCGACTGCCTGGAGCATCCGCTGATCCTCATGACGCCCGGAACCGAGCTGCGCGCGATGGTCGACCAGATCGACCATCGCGAGCACCGCCGCGCGCGACCGCTGGTCGAGACCAGCTCGGTGGCGATGGTGCGGCGGCTGGTGCGCGGCGGTGTCGGCATCGGCTTCCTGATTCCGGAGAACGTCGCCGGCGACGTGGCCGCCGGCGCGCTGGCCTGGCAGGGGCTGGGCGACAGCGGCGCCTGGTCGCACGACTGCCTCTACCAGCGCAGCGGGCAGACCACGACCGTCGCGATGGGCATGTTCCTGGAGTTCCTGGAGACGCAGCTCACGGCGATCACCCGCCAGTTCCAGGTGGCCGGCGGCACCTCCTGACGCTCGCCGACTGGGGACGGCACGTCCCCAAAGACGGGATTCGGACATGCTTCCGATCGCGCGGCGCATCCTCATGTGAAGAGGATGTCATCCCTGTTCACCCCCTTCTCGCTCGGCGGTCTCGTGCTGCCCAACCGCGTCGTCATGGCGCCGCTCACCCGGTCCCGCGCGACCACCGACGCGGCCGACACCCTGACCGCCCTGTACTACGCCCAGCGCGCCACCGCCGGCCTGATCGTGTCGGAAGGCACGCCCATCAGCCGCGAGGGGCAGGGCTACCTGTTCAACCCCGGCATCTTCGCGCCCGCGCAGGTCGCCGGCTGGCGGACGGTCACCGATTCGGTGCACAGCGTCGGGGGCCGGATGTTCGCCCAGCTCTGGCATGTGGGCCGCGTGTCGCACACCTCGCTGCAGCCCGACGGCGGCGCACCGGTCAGCGCCTCCGACCGGGCGGCGGCGGGCGCGCTCGCCTATGCCCGCGACGACGCCGGAGCGCCCGCCTTCGTCGCGACGTCGGCGCCGCGCGCGCTGTCCACCGGCGAGGTCCGGCGGGTCGTCGACGATTTCGCGCAGGCGGCGCAGAACGCGGTCGATGCCGGCTTCGACGGCGTGGAGATCCACGGCGCGAACGGCTACCTGCACGAGCAGTTCCTCAATCCGCGGGTGAACGACCGCACCGACCGCTATACCGGCGCCACGATCGGCGGGCGCATCGCCTTCACGCTGGAGGTGGTCGACGCCGTCGCCGCGCGGATCGGCGCGGCGCGGGTCGGCATCCGCGTCTCGCCCTACGGCCGGCTGTTCGACATGCCCGCCTACGACGAGACCGAAGCCACCTACCTCGCGCTCGCCGCCGAGCTGGCCGCCCGCCGCATCGCCTACCTGCACGTCATGGACCAGTCGGGCTTCGACACCGGCGCGATGGCCGTCGAAGGCCTGCCGCCGCAGCGCGCGTTCTGGGGCCGGCTGCGCGAGGCCTTCTCCCGCGGCGCGATCATCCTCGCGGGCGGCATGACGCGCTCGCGGGCCGAAGCGCTGATCGACGACGGCACGATCGATCTCGCCGCCTTCGGCCAGGCCTTCATCGCCAACCCCGACCTGGTGCGCCGCCTGCGCGACGGCCTGCCGCTCGCCGCACCGGACAAGTCGACGTTCTACGGCGGCGACGCCCGGGGCTACACCGATTACCCACCCTTCCAGGCACAGGAAACCCGACCATGACCCAGATTTCGACCGCCACCGACTACGCGGAGCGCGATGCCCGCATCGCCATCAACTCCTATACCACCGTCCTGCGCCGCCCGCAGGTGCCGCACGAGCTCTTCGCGACCTACTGGCGCGACGTGCACGGTCCGCTGTGCGCGCGCATTCCCGGCCTGGGCTGGTACGTGCAGAACCATTTCGACCGCGAGCAGGACGCCCACCTGTGGCCCGCCATCGACGGCATCGCCGCGTTCGACGGCTACGCGCTCGACGGCGGCGTCGAGATCGGCTTCCATTCGGCCGAGGACCAGGCGCTGTTCGACGCGGCCTGCCCGATCCTGTTCGCCGACGAGCAGAACATGTTCGCCGCGACCGT
>JAKONL010000257.1 GCA_022701965.1 Burkholderiaceae bacterium
GGGCTGGGGTCGCAGCATCATCATCGGCGTGGCCGAGGCCGGAGCCGAGATTTCCACCCGGCCGTTCCAGCTGGTCACCGGCCGCAAGTGGGAAGGCTCGGCCTTCGGCGGCGCGCGCGGGCGCACCGACGTGCCGAAGATCGTCGACTGGTACATGGAAGGCAAGATCGACATCGACAGCCTCATCACCCACACGATGCCGCTCGAGGACATCAACAAGGGCTTCGACCTCATGAAGCGCGGCGAGTCGATCCGCGGCGTGGTGCTGTTCTGATGATGCCCGTCGCAGACCCCCGGCTCGGCGCGCTGCGCCGAGTGCATGCCGGCGTGCTGGACGTCGCCTTCCACGAGAGCGGGCCGGCCGATGGGGTGCCAGTGCTGCTGCTGCACGGCTTTCCGTACGACGTGCACGCGTACGCCGAAGTCGCGCCGCTGCTGGCCGCGAAAGGATGCCGCGTCGTGGTCCCGTACCTGCGCGGTTTCGGCCCGACTCAGTTCGTCGACGATGCGACGCCCCGGTCGGGCGAGCAGGCGGCGATCGGCAGCGATGTCGTGGCGCTGCTCGACGCGCTGGCGATCCCGCGCGCGGTGATCGCGGGCTACGACTGGGGCGGCACGGCGGGCTGCGTGGTCGCCGCGCTGTGGCCCGAACGCTGCGCCGGACTGCTGACCTTCAACAGCTACAAGATCCAGGACATCGCCGGCGCCGGCGAGCCCGCGCCGCCCGAGAACGAGTTCCGCTACTGGTACCAGTGGTACTTCCACAGCGAACGTGGACGCGCCGGCCTGGCGCAGAACCGACACGATCTCTGCAGGCTGCTGTGGACGCTCTGGTCCCCGACCTGGAAGTTCGACGACGCGACCTACGAGCGCAGCGCGGCGGCGTTCGAGAATCCCGACTTCGTCGACATCGTGGTGCACTCGTATCGCCATCGCTATGGTCTGGTCGAGGGCGACCCGGCCTACGCAGGATTCCAGACGGAGCTTGCCCAGATGCCCGACATCACCGTGCCGACGCTCACGTTCGACGGTGCCGACGACGGCGTGATGTCGCCTTCGGGATCGGCGGACCATGCCCACCGGTTCACCGGCCCCCACACGCATCGCACGCTCGCCGGCGTGGGTCACAACATGCCGCAGGAGGCGCCGCAGGCGTTCGCCGACGCGGTGCTCGAACTGGTGGCCGGCGCATGAACGACTCGCTCAAGACGCTGTCCACGCACCGCTGCTTCGGCGGCACGCAGAGCTTCCACGAGCATGCGTCCGCCGAGATCGGCCTGCCGATGCGCTTCTCGGTGTTCCTGCCGCCACAAGCGATCGAAGGTCCCGTGCCTGCCGTGATCTACCTTGCCGGCCTGACCTGCAACGAGGAGGCCTTCATGACCAAGGCCGGCGCGCAACGGGTCGCCGCCGGGCTCGGCCTGGCCTTGATCGCACCCGACACCAGCCCGCGCGGCGCCGGGGTCCAGGGCGAGTCCGACAGCTGGGATTTCGGCGTCGGGGCCGGCTTCTATCTCGACGCAACGCAGGCGCCCTGGGCGACGCACTGGCGGATGGAGAGCTATCTGGTCGAGGAACTGCTGCCGCTGGTCGGCACGGCGTTTCCCGTCGACCTGCAGCGCGTCGGCCTCTTCGGCCACTCGATGGGCGGCCACGGTGCGCTGACGCTCGGCCTGCGGCACCCGGGCCGGTTCAAGTCGATCTCCGCCCTGGCGCCGATCTGCGCGCCGGCACGCTGCCCGTGGGGCGAGAAGGCGTTCACGGGCTATCTCGGCGCCGACCGTTCGGCATGGGGCGAGCACGACGCCACGGTGCTGATGGAGAACCAGCCACTCGCACCCTACCCGGCCGGCATCCTGATCGACCAGGGCCTGGCGGACAAATTCCTGGAAGCCCAACTGCACCCGCATCTGTTCGAAGCCGCCTGCGCGGGTGTCGGCCAGCCGCTGACCCTGCGCCGCCACGAGGGCTACGACCACGGCTACTACTTCGTCCAGAGCTTCGTGGCCGACCATCTCGCGCATCACGCCGAGCGGCTCGGCGTGCGATGACCGCGCCCGCTACCAGGCCGCCACTGCCCTCGCGGGAGGAGATCGCGGCGCTTCCCGAGTTCGAGGGACTCGAAGTGCGCGACATCGATCTGGTCTCGACCGCCCTCGACGCCGAGCGGGCCCTGGCGGACCTCGGTGCGCTCGACGTCGTCGGGTTCGACACCGAGTCGAAGCCGACCTTCCTGAAGAACGAGGTCTCGAGCGGTCCGCATGTGGTGCAGTTCGCCTCGGCCGACCGCGCCTGGGTGTTCCAGCTCCACGATCCGGCCTGCCGCGCGGCCGTGGCGCACCTGCTGGAGTCGAGCGCCCTGACCAAGGTCGGCTTCGGCCTCGACGGCGACCGCACGCAGATCCGCAACACGCTCGACATCGAGCCGCAGGCGGTGGTCGATCTCGACACCGTCTTTCGCCGTCGCGGCTACAAGAACTCGGTCGGCGTGAAGACGGCAATCGCGCTCGTGTTCGAACGGCGCTTCTCGAAGTCGCGCAAGCAGACGACTTCGAACTGGGCCTCGCGACAGCTGTCCGAAGGACAACTGCGGTACGCCGCCAACGACGCCTACGCAGCGTTGCGCGTCATGCAGGGACTCGGGCTCGAGGCACGCTCGCTCACGCCGATGCCGGCGCCGAAGCCGGCCCGGACGCCGCCTTGAGTTCGGCCAGCCAGGCGCCGACCTCGGTCACCAGTTCCGGCATCGGCGCGGTGGCATCGACTGCCAGCACGTCCTGCTCCCCGACCGGCGATTCGAGCGTGGCGAACTGGTTGGCGACGAGGCTCGCCGGAAACATGTGATGCGAGGCGCGCGCCGCGACGCGTCGTTCGGCCTCGTCGCGCTCCAGCGCCATGAACACGAAGTGCAACGCAGGCACGGCCTGGCGAAGACGATCGCGGTAGGCGCGCTTGAGCGCCGAACACGTCAGGACCGCGCCGTGCGACGAAGCGGCCAGCGTCTGCCCGAGGGTGTCGAGCCAGCCTTCGCGATCGGCATCGGTCAGCGGTATGCCCGCCCGCATCTTCTCGACGTTGCCGGGCGGATGGAAGTCGTCGCCCTCGACGAGCGGCAGTCCGAGCGACGTGGCCAGCGCGCCCCCCAGGCTGGACTTGCCGCAGCCCGAGACGCCCATCACGACCAGCCAGAAATGTGCGCGCGTGTCGCCCTCGGGAATGTGGATCTGCTGTTGCATGCCCGCCATTCTCGACTCAAAAAAGGCTCCCCTGTCCCGAGCGGCCCGGCGGCCGGAACGCCTCGAGGTCGAGGGTCACGCGCTGCCGCCCGAATCCGATGCGGTTCGTGGCCTTCTCGAAGCGCTGGCGGATGAGGTCGGCCCACAAGCCGCTGCCCTTCATGCGCGTGGCGAAATCGGCGTCGTAGTCCCGACCGCCCCGCATCTCCCGGATCCGCGCCATGACGCGATCGGCACGCTGCGGATAATGGACTTCGAGCCACTCCTTGAAGAGCGGGGCGACCTCCCAGGGCAGCCGCACCACGGTGTAGAACGCGTTGCGCGCGCCCGCCTCCCATGCCGCTTCGAGCACCTGCTCCATGTCTTCGGTGAGGAACGGGAT
>JAKONL010000271.1 GCA_022701965.1 Burkholderiaceae bacterium
AGGGCAGCGTGAATCCGGTGCTCGCGCGCTTCGGCGATTCTTCCGAGGCGGTGCAATATTCCGGCCGCGCCGCGGACGGCGCATGGAAATGCCCGTTCAGCATGCGGGGTGCGGCATGAGCGAAGGCTGCTGCCGCATCGCGCCCCAGTCGGGCGCCGGGTTTCGCCTGAACGCCGGCCAGGTCCTACGCGTGCACGACCCCTATGGCGAGCAGGTGTCCGACCTCTTCGCGTTCAACGCACAGGACTTTGCCTGTTCGCTTTCGTCGGGGCGCTCCATCGATTACGCGTCGAAGATCTACCTCACCGAAGGTGACGTGCTGTATTCCAACGACAGCCGCATCATGTTCACCATTCTGGAGGACCGGGTTGGCCGGCACGACTTCCTGCTCACGCCCTGCAGCCAGGAGATGTTCGAGATCCTCTACAAGCACAAGGGTCACCACCCGAGCTGCTTCGAGAACCTCCACCGTGCGCTCGCGCCGTTCGGCATCCGGCCCGAGCAGATCGGCACGACCTTCAACATCTTCATGAACGTCACGGTGTCCGCGGAGGGTACGGTCGCCGTGCTGCCGCCGCTTTCGAGAGCGGGAGACTTCATCGAGCTGAGGGCCGAGATGGACATGGTCTGCGCGCTCACGTCGTGTTCCGCGGAAAACTCGAACAACGGCTCGTTCAAGCCGATCGATTACGAGATCCTCGATCGCTGAGACGTTTTCGGGTGTCCGATGCGAGATGCCGGATGCCGGATGCCGGATGCCCGAGGCATGTTGCGTACAGCCGGGTCAGGCACCTCGAGTAGCGCGTTCTTCCTACATGTCCTGGAATCTGGAGATTCCTACTGTGTAGTGCACTGCAACGTTCGTTGCACATCATCCAACAGCTTTCCCCACGAGATTCCCAATGGCCAAAAAACCGTCTTCCCCGCCTGCAGAGCGCATCGCCGTCCAGTCCGCAGCCCGCAACACCGACAGCGGACCGGCCCATCCCGCGCCGCCCGGCGCGGCGAGCGGTGATCTGCCGGCGCAGCGCGCCGTCGATACGCAGACGCTCGTCGCTGCCATGCCGGCGAACACCAACAAGGCGCTGGAACACGGCTACGACAACGCACTGTCGCCGCCCCAGGGCTTGACAGCGACACCGCCGTCGCGCCTGCCCACGGGCAGCACGCTGTCCGAATCGAATGCTTCCGAGAAGGTCGGCACCGTGGCGCCCGAAGGCGTCAACGCAACGATCGGCACGCTGGATCGCGTGCGGGTCGATTCGACCGGCCAGGTGCTGACGACCAACCAGGGCGTGAAGATCGCCGACAACCAGAACTCGCTCAAGGCCGGCGCCCGCGGCCCGGTGCTGCTGGAAGATTTCATCCTGCGCGAGAAGATCACGCACTTCGACCATGAGCGGATTCCGGAGCGGATCGTGCACGCGCGCGGCTCGGCGGCTCACGGCTTCTTCGAGGCCTACGAGCCGCTCACCAAATACACCAAGGCGTCGCTGTTCGCCGAAGCCGGCAAGATCACGCCGGTGTTCGTGCGCTTCTCGACCGTCGCCGGCGAACGCGGCTCGAAGGACACGGCGCGCGACGTGCGCGGTTTCGCCGTCAAGTTCTACACCGACGAAGGCAACTGGGACCTGGTCGGCAACAACATGCCGGTGTTCTTCATCCAGGACGCGATCAAGTTCCCCGACCTGATCCATGCCGTCAAGCCGGAGCCGCACCACGGAATGCCGCAGGCCGCCTCGGCGCACGACACCTTCTGGGACTTTGCTTCGCTGATGCCCGAGTCGACCCACATGCTGATGTGGCAGATGAGCGACCGTGCGCTGCCGCGCAGCTACCGGATGATGCAGGGCTTCGGCGTGCACACCTTCCGCCTGGTGAATGCCGAGGGCGAGTCGGTGTTTGTGAAGTTCCACTGGCAGCCCAAGCTGGGCACGCATTCGCTGGTGTGGGACGAGGCAGTGAAGATCTCCGGTGCTGATCCGGACTTCCATCGCCGTGATCTGTGGGAAGCCATCGACGGCGGCGAGTACCCGGAATGGGAACTCGGCTTGCAGATCTTCACCGAGGAAGAAGCCGCGGGATTCAGCTTCGACATCCTCGATTCGACCAAGCTGATTCCCGAGGAGCTGGTGCCGGTGCAGATCGTGGGCCGGATGGTGCTCAACCGCAATCCGGACAACTTCTTCGCCGAGACCGAGCAGGTGGCGTTCTGCACGGCGCACATCGTGCCGGGCCTGGACTTCACCAACGACCCGCTGCTCGCCGGCCGGATCCACTCCTACGTCGATACGCAGATCAGCCGCCTGGGTGGACCGAACTTCCACGAGCTGCCGATCAATGCGCCCATCGCGCCGGTCCACAACAACCAGCGCGACGGCATGCATCGCCAGGCGATTCCGCGCGGACGCGTGTCGTACGAGCCGAACTCGCTGGCCGGCGGAGCACCGTTCCAGGCCGGTGCCGCGCAAGGCTTCCAGAGCGTCGCGCGCCGCATCGATGCGGCAGAGTCCGCGGACAAGGTGCGCGGCAAGCCGGAGAAATTCGCCGACCACTACACTCAGGCGACGCTGTTCTTCAACAGCCAGACGCCGGTCGAGCAGGCGCACATCGCCGCTGCCTTCCGCTTCGAACTGTCAAAGGTGCAGACACCGGCGATTCGCCAGCGCATGGTCGCCGGCCTGATCAACGCCTCGCCCGAGCTGGCCGCGAAGGTTGCCGAGAGTCTGGGCATGGAGCTTCCTGCACCGCTGCCGCTCGCGCTGCAGACGCCGACCGTGCCGGAGATCGAGAACTCGCCGGCACTGTCGCTGATGGCGCGCCTGGGCGACGGCGGCATCCGCACGCGAAAGGTCGCGATCCTCGTTGCGCCGGGCGTGCATGGCGCATCCGTTGCGGCGGTGCAGGCAGCGCTTTTCGCTGCCGGCGCCGTGGGACGCCTGGTCGGCTCGCGGCTCGGAACCATCAAGACGGCCGACGGCAGCTCGATCGAAGCGGACTGCACGATGGAGAACAGCCCGGGTTTCCTGTTCGACGCGCTCGTCCTGCCGGACGGCCAGGCCGCGGTCGAGGCGCTCGCCGCCGATGCCCACACGATGGAATTCATCAAGGACCAGTACCGTCACTGCAAGACGCTGATGGTGCTGGGGGCGTCGCAGGCGCTGCTGGCCGATGCGGGCGTTCCGCTGACGCTGGTCGACGGTTCGGAAGACCCGGGCCTGATCCTCGCGGATGCATCGGATGCGGCAACCGCCGTGGACGACTTCATCGCCGCTGTGGCATTGCCGCGACATGCGTCGCGCGACAGCGACCCGCCGCGCGTCTGATGCCGTGGCTGTGAGCCTGATGTCAGCTTCGTCTGTTGTGATGGGCGCATGAAACTCAAAGCCAATTGCACGATGACCGTCTCGGTCTCGCAGGACTGTCCCGTCATCGCCATGCTGCGTCCGCGCAGCGGCATGGCGCAATGGATGATCAGCGAGCGCTACGAACTCACCCCGTGGGTGCGCACGACCGAATACGTTGACAACTACGGCAATCTCGGACAGCGTCTCGTCATCCCGAAGGGCGAGATGAAGATCGAGGTCGAGATGGTGATGGAGACCGAGGCTCACATCCGGGTCACGCCCGGCGCCCCGCCGACGCCCGTCGACCGGCTGCCCGACGAGGCCCTGCTGTACCTGCTGCAGAGCCGCTACTGCCCGTCC